>NZ_JBEPFC010000159.1:0-16531 GCF_040301705.1 Streptomyces sp. NPDC000151
GCAGGAACCGGCCGCCGACGGGCGGGCCGGCGGCACCCCGCGCTCGGTGGCCTTCAACGTCCAGTGGTTCCGGGTCGCCGTCGACCCCGGCACCGGCGAGATCCGCGTCCTGCGCAGCGTGCACGCCGCCGACGCCGGCACGGTGGTGAACCCGATGCAGTGCCGCGGCCAGGTCGAAGGCGGCGTGGCGCAGGCGTTGGGCGCCACGCTCCTGGAACACGTACGCATCGACGGGCGCGGCGCCGTCACCACCGACACCTTCCGCCGCTACCGGGTGCCCGCCTTCGCCGACGTACCCCGTACGGAAGTGCACTTCGCGGCGGTGGCCGACACGATCGGGCCGCTCGGCGCCAAGTCGATGAGCGAGGGCCCGTTCAACCCGGTCGCACCGGCCCTGGCCAACGCGGTACGGGACGCGACCGGAGTGCGCTGCACGGAACTCCCGCTCACGCGCGACCGGGTGTGGCGCGTGCTCGACGGGACGTCATGTGCGGACAGCGGGCGCCGCGCCTGAGGAACGGCGCCGGGAAGGCGACGGCGGTCTCCTCGGCCATGGCCGCGAAGAACCGGCGCCCGTCGGCCGTCTGCCGCGAGGTCCACCAGCGGTAGTCCAAACCCGGCGCGAGCGCCCGGTGCAGCGCCTCACGAGCCAGCCCCCGACCCCGCCAGCGCTCGGCCACGGCGATGTTACGGATGTATCCACGCCGGCACGCGTGGCACAGCTGGTACTCCAACCGCCCCACGACCCGCCCCGCCGCATCACACATCACGACCGCCTGCCGCCCGCCCGGCACCACGGCCCCGACCGGCCGGAAGGCGATAGCGGCAGCGTCCGGCACGGGCCCGCCGCGCGGCGCCGGTGGCCCCCATAACCGCCCCCGCCGCGCGGACCCTCGCGGTGCCGCCATGCGTTCCTCCCACCCGGGGACGCGGCAACCGGGATCGGTCCCGGCCACGAACGCCGCCTTCTACAGCTTTGTAGAGGCAGGGTACGCGCGTCCACGGGACGGTGGGGGAGCCGAGGTTGGTTCGGTGGGGCACCGACGTTGTCAGTACCCCCCGGTACTGTGTTGAGAAGGGGACCTCGGCACCCCCCAATGGGGGAGAGGAAGGGGGGAAACGGTACGGCGCCGGCACACAGGCGGGAGGGCGGGAGCCGATGGGTGAGCTCGGGCTGCAGGACACTCACGGGATCCTGGACCGGCCGGGGGTTCGCCAGGATCGGACCAGCGCGGGGCTGGGCTGGGAGCACCTCTACCTCTCCAGTCAGCGGGAACTGCCTTACCGGGACGCCTTCGACGGGGCGCGCAGCCATCTGCTGATCCTGCACCTGAACGGGCCGGTGACGGTCAGCCGCGGGCGGCGCGGCCTCACCGCGGCCCGGCGGATCCTGCCCGGTGGGCTCTTCCTGCACCCGGCCGACACCGAACTGGACGTCGAGCTGGGCGGCCGGCTGGACACCGTGCACATCTACCTGGCGGACGAGGCGCTGCAGGAGGCGGCCGGGGGCGGCCGCCCGGTGCGGCTCGCCGAGGAGTTCGGGGTCACCGATCAGCTGCTGGAACAGCTCGTCCGCGCGCTGGAGGGCGTTGTGCGGGACCGGGAGCCGGGCGCCCGCACGTATGCCGACCAGCTCGGCATGATGATCGCGGGGCAGCTGGCCCGGCACCACAGCACCCGCCGCCCGGCCCCGCCCGCGGCCCGCGCCCGCGGCGGCCTGACCGAGCGCCAGTTCGCCGCCGTGCGCGAGCTGCTGGACGCCCGGCTGGCGGACCCGCTGCCGCTCGCCGACCTCGCCGAGGTCGCCAACCTGAGCGTCAGTCAGTTCGCGCGCAGCTTCAAGGCGCGCACCGGGCTTCCGCCACACCGGTACCTCATGCGGCTCCGCGTGGAGCGGGCGTCCCGGCTGCTGCGGACGACCGCATTGCCGATCAGCGAGGTCGCGGCCCGCTGCGGCTTCTCGCACCAGGAGCACCTCACCCGTGTGCTGCGCGACCGACTGGGTACCACGCCGGGCGCCCTGCGCCGCGCCGACTGACCACGTATCCGTATCAACCACCCTCCAGCTGCGTGGACGCGCTTTTCGTGCAGGCGGCACGGCGGGATCGTGCAGGCGCGGGCGCCACCGCCGGGCCGATACTCGACATCCATCTGCCGATCACGAGCTGTGAGAGTCGGAGCGAGTCGCATGCGCGCATTCACCTACGCAGGCCACCCCGCCCGGGTGGTGTTCGGCGCCGGGACGATCGGTCGCCTGCCCGAGGAGCTGGAGCGGCTGGGAGCCGGCCGGGCCCTGGTCCTCACCACGCCGGGCCGGGCGGACCTGGCCCGCCGGGCCCGGGAGATCCTTGGCACCGCGGCGGCCGGGGAGTTCACCGGCGCGGCGATGCACACCCCCGTCGACGTCACCGAGCAGGCCGTGGCCGTCGCCCGCGAGCTGGCCGCGGACTGCCTGGTCGCCGTCGGCGGCGGCTCGACGACCGGGCTGGCCAAGGCGGTGTCCGTACGGACCGGGCTGCCGCAGGTCGTCGTGGTCACCACGTACGCCGGGTCCGAGGCCACGCCGGTGCTGGGGGAGACCGAGAACGGCGTGAAGACCACCCGCTCGGCGCCGGAGATCCGGCCCGGCACAGTGCTGTACGACGTCGACCTGACCCTCGGCCTGCCGGTGCCGGTCTCCGTCACCAGCGGCATCAACGCGATGGCGCACGCGGTCGAGGCGTTGTACGCGCCGGAGACCGACCCGGTGACGGATCAACTGGCGCTGCGGGCAATCGAGTTGCTGGCCGACGCCTTGCCTCGGATCGTCGCCGATCCCGCCGACCGGCAAGCACGTGCCGACGCGTTGGAGGCGGCCTGGCTGGCCGGTACCTGCCTCGGCAGCGTCGGCATGGGCCTGCACCACAAGCTGTGCCACACCCTCGGCGGCTCCTTCGGCCTGCCGCACGCCCCCACGCACACCGTTGTGCTCCCGTACGTCATGGCCTACAACGCGCCCGCCGCGCCCGACGCCATGCGCCGCATCGCCCGCGCCCTGGGCGCCGCCGACGCGCCCACCGCCGTCCACGACCTGATCCGGCGCCTCGGCGCACCGACGACCCTGGCCGAACTCGGTGTCACAGAGGGGGAGTTGGCGCGCATGGCCGGGCTGGCCACTGCTACGCCCTACCCCAACCCCCGCGAGATCACCGAGGACGGCATCGTGGCGCTGCTCGCCGATGCCCTCGTGGGCCGCCGCCCGGCCCCCGCCGACCCCCTCGCCGATTCGCTGCACACCCTCCTCGCTCAGGTCACCGACGGATTCGCGGGGGCGCCCGACGCCCGCGTACGGCAGTTGCTGACCGACCTCACCCGCCGCCTGCACGGCTTCGTCGCCGACAACGACCTCACCGACGCCGAATGGCGGTACGCGATCGACTTCCTGACCCGCACCGGGCAGCAGTGCGACGCGAACCGCCAGGAGTTCATCCTGCTCTCCGACACCCTCGGCGTGTCCAGCGCGGTCGACCTGCTCACCAACTCCCGTACGGCACAGAGCACGCCGTCCGCCGTCCTCGGACCTTTCTACGTCGAGGGCCCGCCGCCGCTGCCCGACGGCGCCGACCTCGCCGAGGGCCTGCCCGGCACCCCGATGTACGCGTCCGTGCGGATCACCGACCTGGACGGGCAGCCGCTGGCCGGCGCGGTGGCCGACGTCTGGCAGGCCAATGAGGACGGTTACTACGACGTCCAGCTGCCCGATCTCGACGGGCCCCAGCTGCGCGCCCGCTTCCGCGCCGACGGCGAAGGACGCATCCGCTTCCGCTCCATCCTGCCCTCGGAGTACCCGATCCCCGACGACGGGCCGGTCGGGCAGATGCTCGCCGCGGTCGGCCGGCATCCCTACCGCGCCCCGCACGTCCACTTCATGATCAGCGCGCCGGGGCGGCGCACGCTCGTCACCCAGCTCTTCGTCGCGAGCGGCGCCTACATCGACGCCGACACCGTCTTCGGCGTGAAGGACGCGCTGGTCATCGACTTTCCCGAGCACCATGGGCCGACCCCCGACGGCCGCCCGGCCGACGGCCCGTGGCGCTCCCTCGAGTACACCTTCCGCCTCGCCCCGGAGACCACGTAATGAACCACCCCACCCCCGATACGTACGACACCGACGTCCTCGTCGTCGGCAGCGGGCCCGCCGGCGGCAGCGCCGCGCTGCTGCTCGCCACGTACGGCATACGCACCACGCTGGTCAGCAAGTACGGCTGGACCGCGAACACCCCCCGCGCACACATCACCAACCAGCGCACCCTCGAAGTCCTGCGCGACCTCGGCATCGAGGACCAGGCGCTGGCCGCGGGCACCCCGCAGGAGCTGATGGGCGACACCGTGCTGTGCACCGCCCTCGCAGGTGAGGAGATCGGCCGCATCCGCACCTGGGGTACGGGCGACGACCGGCTCACCGAGTACACCGCCGCCAGCCCCTGCCCGATGACCGACCTGCCGCAGACCTACCTCGAACCGATCCTGGTCAGCAACGCGGCCGCGCGCGGCGCCAAGGTCCGCTTCGACACCGAGTTCCTCCGGCTGGAGCAGGACGAGGACGGTGTCACCGCCCACCTTCGCGACCGGTTGCGCGGCGATGACTTCACCCTCCGCGCCCGCTACCTGATCGGCGCGGACGGCGCCCGCAGCCGCGTCGCCGAGCAGGCGGGGCTGCCGATCGCCGGGCAGGAGGGCAAGGCCGGCAGCATGAACATCGTCTTCCGGGCCGATCTGAGCGCGCACGTCGCCCACCGTCCCAGCGTTCTGTACTGGGTGATGCGCCCCGGCGCCGAGACCGGCGGCATCGGCATGGGTCTGGTACGGATGGTCCGCCCCTGGAACGAGTGGCTGCTGACCTGGGGTTACGACATCGACGAGGCGCCGCCGGAGATCGACGAAGCGGAGGCCCGCCGGATCGTGCACGACCTCGTCGGCGACGACTCGATCGATGTCGAGATCACCTCGACCTCCCTGTGGACCGTCAACCACACCTACGCCACCCGCTACTCCACCGGCCGGGTGTTCTGCGCCGGGGACGCCGTGCACCGCCACCCGCCGTCCAACGGCCTCGGCTCCAACACCTCGGTCCAGGACGCCCACAACCTCGCCTGGAAGCTGGCGATGGTGGTACGTGGCGAGGCGGGCGGGGGGCTGCTCGACACATACACCGCCGAACGCGCGCCGGTCGGCCGGGGGATCGTCGACCGCGCCAACCTCAGCCGCGACCAGTTCGGCCCGATCTTCCAGGCGCTGGGCATCGGCGGCGGCCTCGACGAGGAGGGCGTCGCGAGCGCGCTGGCCGCCTGCCGGGCGCCGGACGCGGAGGGCGCGCGGCGGCGGCGCGAGCTGGACGCGGCGATCGAGCTGAAGAACTACGAGTTCAACGCGCACGGCGTGGAGCTGAACCAGCGGTACGCCTCCGCCGCCGTGCTCGACGACGGCGGTCCGGCCGAGGAGTGGCCGCGCGACCGGGAGCTGTACCACCAGCCGAGCACCCGCCCCGGCGCCAAGCTCCCGCACGCCTGGCTGACGGACGCGCACGGTCGCCGCTTCTCCACCCTCGACCTCGTCGGCAAGGGCAAGTGCACCCTGGTCACCGGCTTGTCAGGGGTGGCGTGGGAGGCAGCGGCCGACGCCTGCGCCGCGGCTCTCGGGGTCCCGCTGGCCACCGTACGCATCGGTTCGGACGCCGCCCGGGACGCGTACGGCGACTGGCGGCGCCGTCGCGAGACCGACGAGGCGGGCTGCCTGCTGGTCCGCCCCGACGGCTACGTCGCCTGGCGCCGCGGCACGGCACCGGACACGGCCGAAGCGGCCGCCGCCGAGCTGCGCAAGGCCCTGGAGGCGGTACTCCAGCGCTGAGGGTGCTGCGGGGTCAGGAGGACGCCGGCGGGAACGGGACCACCACCGTTCCCGTCCCGGCGTCGTCGTAGATGACGTGCGTGCTCGCCGAACCGCAGCTGAGCACCAGCAGTCCGATGGCGCAGACCACGGCCACCACCGTCAGCACCAGGACGCCGAGCAGCGCCTTGCGGCGGTACGCGCGGCGCCGCCAGTCCGCCTGGCCCTTGCGGTACGCCTGCGGCGGCGCGGACACGGAGGAAGCGACGTCGTCCAGGGCCCGGCGCAGCCATTCCTCGGACCCGTCCGGCACCGCTTCCTTCCGCACCGCTTCCGTCTCCACCTCGTCCGTCACCGGGCGGCTCTCCTCAGCGTGTACTTCAGCTTCGTCATGGCGCGGGCCGTGTGCGACTTCACGGCTCCGGTGGAGATCCCCATCGTCTCGCTGATCTCCGACTCCTTCAGGTCCAGCCAGTATTTCAGGACGAGGGCCTGGCGCTGGCGGGCGGACAGCGACTGCAGGGCCGCGAGCAGCGCGCGGTGGTCGTCCTGCAGCAGCACCTGGTGCTCGGCGGAGAGTACGTGTTCGTCGACCTCGCGGTAGGCGTGCCGGCGGGCGACGCGCAGGTGGCGGATGCGCATACGCGTCAGGTTGCAGACGATGGACCGCAGATAGCCGGCCGCCGCGTCCGGAGTCTTCAACCTGGGCCAGCGGCGGTGCAGTTGGTAGAAGGCTTCGGAGACCACGTCCTCGGCGTCCCCGTCCGCGCCCAGCAGCACGGCCAGCCGCAGCAGTTGGGTGTAGTGGGTGTCGAAGAGGTGGGCGATGGCCGCCTGCCGGTCGGCGTCCCGCAGGTCGAGCGTCAGGGGGGCGGCGCGGTCCGGCGGCGCGCACCCGGGTCCGGGTCCGCCCGGCGGGGGCGGGCCCATCAGGGTGCCGCGGGGTGGGCAGGGCGGTGAGGTCGGTGAGAGCGGCGATGGCTGCATGGCGAGGCGTCCTTGGACGGTCTGGTCAGTCGACGATGACGGTGTATTTGGACCCGCGGCGTTCATGGGGCGTGCCGCAGGCGGTGGCGTCCTTCCAGCGGGGCGCGCCGAGGCGGTCCAGCACGGGCGTGAGGACGGCGGCGGCTGCCAGGTTCAGTACGAGGGCGGGGAGCGCGACGTAGATCGGGGTGTGCAGCGGGCCGATGCCGAGGTCCACGACGGACGAGAAGCCGTGCAGGCAGATGAGGGCGGTGCCGGAGGCCATGCCGGCCGCCCAGCCCACGAGCAGGGCGCGGTGGTGGAACCAGCGGGTGAACAGGGACAGGGCGACGGCGGGCAGTGTCTGCAGCACCCAGACGCCGCCCAGCAGATGCAGGTTGACGGCGTCCTGCGGCCGCAGGACCAGCGCGAACAGCAGCGCGCCCGCCGTGATGCCGAGCGAGGCCGTCCGGGCGACCCGTACCTCGTGCTTGGGCGTGGCCGTGGGGTTGAGGTACTCGCTGTAGACGTTGCGTACGAGCAGGGCCGCCATGCCGATGGCCATCATGGCGGCGGGCAGCAGCGCGCCGACCGCGAGCGCGCCGTAGAGGACGCCGGCCAGCTGCTCGGGTACCAGCGTGCGGATGAGCAGCGGTACGGCCAGTTCGGCGTGGCCCGGGTGGGACTGTATGCCCGCGGCCAGCGCGGCGACGCCGAGGAACGCGGAGAGGGCCAGGGAGAGCGCCCACAGCGGCAGCGCCGCGATCGCGGCGCGCAGCGGGCGGCGGCCCCGGCTCGCCAGCGCGGCCGTCACGATCTGCGGGTACATCGGCTGGGCGAGCGCGGAGCCGAGCGCGAGGGTGGCGTACGCGGTGACGGACTCCGGCGGTACGACCAGGGACAGGCCCTGGGCGGCGAGGCGGCGGTCGGCGGCCGCGAACACCGCGCCGGGGCCGCCGAACTCCGCCACGGCCAGGATCGCGACGAGGATCAGGACCCCCGCGCACAGCGCGGCCTTCACCGGCGCGATCCGGGCACAGGCCCGCAGTCCGCCCGGGTGGATCAGCGCGGCGGAGCACAGCAGGATCACGACGAGGGCGAGGGCGCAGGCCGTGCCGCCGACGGGCAGGCCCATCGCGTCCAGCAGCGTGGTCACGCCGATGACCTGCAGGGCGAGGTACGGCATCGTCGCGAGGATGCTGGTCAGCGCGACGGCCAGGGCGAGCGTGTGCGAGCCGTGCCGGGCGCGGACGTAGTCGGCGGCGGTGACCAGGCCGTGCCGGGCCGCGACCCGGTGCAGCCGGGGCAGCACCAGCATGAGCAGCGGGGTGAGCAGGAGCAGGTAGGTGAGCGCGTACAGCGCGAGGCCGCCGGCGCCGAACATGAGCCCGGGGATCGCCACATACGTGTAGGCGGTGATGACCGTGCCGCCGAGCAGCAGGTTCGTGGGCAGCGAGGTGAGGCGCCGCCCGCCGAGCGCCCACTCCGCGGGGTGCGGCAGCGGCGCGGGCGGTCCGGATGACCGCGCTACGGCCCCGGTGAGCACCGCCGCGCAGACGACGAGTGCGAACGGAGCGAACAGTGCGGCGTTGATGGCGACCCCCTCGGTGTGCGGACGGGGTCCCTCCGGCGGCCGTCCGTGGTCGGCGGACGGCACGCGGAGAACCGTGAGAGACCCCCACCCTCACGTGACAGGCATCCACGACCGATATTCCACAATGTGAAAGCCTGATTCCATTTCTTGGTACTCTAAGGTCCGCCTCCGAGAGCGTCAAGACATTTCCGATGCGCCGGCCGGGAGCCGAAACCCCCTGCCGAAGAGGCGAGTTCCGTCCGAATCGCGTTATGCGGAGGTATGTGTGAGTGAAGAACGCGTCGCCCTCATCACCGGCTCGTCCTCGGGTATCGGAGCCGCCGTCGCCCGCCGCCTGGCGGACGCGGGGATGCGCATCGTCGTCAACTCGGCCTCGTCCGTGCGGGCCGGCGAGGAGCTGGCCGCCGAGCTGCCCGAAGCCGTCTACGTCCAGGGCGACATCGCCGACCCGGCGGACGTCCAGCGGCTCGTCGACACCGCGATCGCGAGGTACGGCCGGCTCGACGTGCTCGTCAACAACGCCGGGCGCACCCGCTTCATCCCGCTCGACGACCTGGCCACGGCCGACGCCAAGGTCTGGCGCGACATCCTCGACGTCAACGTCATCGGCACCTGGCAGATGATCACCGCCGCCGTGCCGCACCTGAAGGCCACCGGCGCCGGATCGATCGTCAATATCTCGTCCGTCTCCGGCAGCCGCGCCATGGGCAGCTCCGTCCCGTACGCCGTCAGCAAGGCCGCCGTCGACCACATGACCCGCCTGCTCGGCGCGACCCTCGGCCCCGAGGTCCGGGTCAACGCCGTGGCCCCCGGCCTCGTCGAGACGCCCTGGTACGACGAGGCGCCGCAGGTGTGGGAGGGCTCGCGGGACTGGATCACCGCCAACACACCGCAGCGCAGGGTCGGCACACCGGAAGACGTCGCCGAGGCGGTCCACGCCCTGGCCACCGCCGCCTACACCACCGGCGAGGTGCTGAGGGTGGACGGCGGCCGCCACCTCGTCTGAACCGCCCTGCCACGCACTGAGCGACGGGCCGGCCTCCTCGGGAGGCCGGCCCGTTTGCCGTACCCGGCAAAGTGGCGCAGCTCACGTCGGTGCGTTTCGGGATCGTCGTAAACCGTTCGCCCTCCCCGCGCAACTAGTGATCGGAAGCCACCGGCGATCGCACGGTGAGAGGGCCGCGGGGGCGCGATGGGGCGCCCGCTGCCGTCCTCTGGGGCGTCTACGTCTTCTTTCGTACTCCATGCCGTTCACCGGCCCGCCGTACCGCACGCCGCGGTCCGGCGTGCCGTGCCGTGCCGCGCGCAGCCGCGGCCGGTGCTCCACGGACGTCGACCAAAGGAATTGAGCCATGGGTATGTACGCGCACACCGCCGTCCCGCGGGCCGGCACACGTGGGGTGCACCACATCGTCGCCGAACGCGTCGGGGAACGCCCCGACGCCTGTGCCGTACGCGACGCGCGCAACGGCGCGTCCCTGACCTACCGTCAGCTGTGGGAGCGTGCGGGCCGGCTGGCGCACACGCTCGCCACGCACGGCGTCGCGCCCGGCGAGCCGGTCGCTGTCGACCTGGAACGCGGCACCGCACTGATCGTCGCCCTCCTCGGCATCGCCCGGGCCGGCGCCGCCTACCTGCCGCTCGACGCCCAGGCCCCCACCGACCGGGTGGCCACGGTCCTGGCGGACGCGGGGGTCCGCACAGTGCTCGTCGACCCGGAGGACGGCGGGCGGGCCGGGCGCACGGCCGGGCTCGCCGCGGTACGGCAGGTGGCCGTGGACCGCCCGGCACCGGACCAGCAGTTCGACGTACCCGACGCACCCGACGTGCCCGTGGACGGCGACAGCCCCCTCTACGTCGGCTACACCTCGGGCTCCACGGGCACGCCCAAGGGTGTCGTCGTACCGCACCGGGCCGTCCGCCGCCTCGTCACCGACGCGACCTTCTGCACCATCGCCCCCGGCGACCGGGTCGGGCAGGCCGCCAACCCCGCCTTCGACGCCACCACTTTCGAGGTCTGGGGCGCGCTCACCGCGGGCGCCACGCTCGTCGTCCTGCCCACCGTCGTCGACCTCGCCATGGACCGCTGGGCCGCGCTCCTCCAGAACGAGGACATCACGACCCTCTTCCTGACCACCTCGCTCTTCCATCTGGTCGCCCGCACCCGGCCCGGCGCGCTGCACACGCTGCGGAACCTAGTCGTCGGCGGGGAACAACTCGACCTGGCGGCCGTCCGCGCGGTCCTCGCCGCGGGCCCGCCCGGCCGCCTCGTCAACGGTTACGGCCCGACCGAGGCCACCGTCTTCGCCACGTCCTTCGACTGCACCGACGCCTCGCTCGCGGGCCGCGACCGCATCCCCATCGGCCGCGCCATCCAGCAGACCACGCTGCACCTCCTCGACGAGAAGCTGCGCCCGGTCGCGCCCGGACAGCCGGGCGAACTGTGCATCGGCGGCCCGGGTGTCGCCAAGGGCTACCTCGGACAGCCCGAGCGCACCGCCCGCTCCTTCGTCCCCGAACCGGGCACCGGCACGCCGATGTACCGCACGGGCGACCTGGTACGTGAGCTGCCCGATGGCGAACTGGAGCTGGTGGGCCGCGCCGACCGGCAGGTGAAGCTGCGCGGCTACCGGATCGAGCTGGAGGAGATCGAGCGTGCGGCGGTCGCCACGGGCCTCGCCGAAGCCGCGTTCGTGACGAAGGTGGGGGAGGGGCCGGCGGCGCGGCTGGCGGGCGCGTTCCTGCCGACCGCTGCTGCCCGAGGCGGTACCGGGGAACTGGCTGCCGCGCTCGCCCGCGCCCTCCCCGCGTACATGCTGCCCGGCAGCTGGACGCCGCTGGAGAGCCTGCCGCTGCACTCCACCGGCAAGGCCGACCGCGGACGCATCGAAGCGGCGATCGAGGCCGCCGCGGAGAGCGCGGCGGAGGCGGTGCACCGGCAGCAGCAGCCCGCCGGGCCGTCCGTACCGCCCCTCGGCGACCCCGTCGCCGACGCGCTCGCCCGCATCTGGGCCGAGGTGCTCGGCACGCCCGCGGCCGCACCCGACCAGGACTTCCTCTCCCTCGGCGGCAACTCGCTGCTCGCCACCCAGGCCGCGGCGCGCATCCGCGAGGTGCTCGCGGCCGACATCGAGCCGTACGACATCCTGCTGGCCGCCGGCATCGGCGAACTGGCCGGACGGGTACGCGAGTCGGCGGAGGCGGTCTGATGGCGCAGCTGCCCTCGCCGCCCCTGACCCGCCGGGCGGCCACGTCCGCGCCGCTCTCCTGCGCGCAGGAGCGGCTGTGGTTCATCGACGCGGCGGCACCCGGCTCCGCCGCCTACAACGTCCCCCTGCTCACCCGGTGGCACGAGCCCGTCGACACCGCCGCGCTCGCCCGCGCCCTGACCGCGCTCGTCGCACGCCACGAGATCCTGCGCACCACCTACGGACTGCGCGAAGGCCGCCCGGTCCAGTACATCGGCGACCCGGCGCCCGTCCCCGTGGAGGTGCTCGCGGGCCCGCCCGGGGAGGACGAACTCGCCGACCGCGCCCGCGCCCCCTTCGACCTGTCGGCCGGGCAGCCGCTGCGCTGCACCGTGTGGCGGGGCGGCCCGGAGGGTGACGCGATGCTGCTGGTCGTCCACCACATCGCGGTGGACGGCTGGTCGCTGGGCGCGCTGTACGAGGACCTGGCCGCCGCGTACGAGCAGGCGATCACCGGGCTCGCCCCGCGGCTCCCTCAACTCCCCGTGCAGTACGCTGACTTCGCCGAGTGGGACCGCGAGGTGGCCGCACACCCCGCGCTGGCCGAGCGGGTGGCGGCGCGGCTCGCGCAGTTGCGTACCGTGTCCGGAGATCTCGCCCTCGGCAGCTGCCCACCGCGCCCGTCCCTCCCCGAGGGCGACCGTCGCGGTGCCCAGCACACGTTCCATGTGGCCGCCGAACTGGCGGCAGATGCGGAGAAGTTGGCATCCGACGTCCGGGCCACCCCTTTCGTGGTGCTCCTCGCGGCGTTCCAGGTGGTGGTGCAGCGCTGGACCGGTCGGGACGAGTTCCTGCTCGCCACCGTCGCCGCCAACCGCCCGCACCCCGCTGTCGAAGAACTCGTCGGCTTCTTCGTCAACACCGTCCCGCTGCACTGCGCGCCTCAGGCCGAGTGGACCTTCGAGCGGCTGTGTACGGAGGTGCGCGGCGAGGCGTTCCGGGCGCTGTCCCACCAGCGCCTACCGTTCGAGCAGCTCACGGCCGGCGCGGGCGCCGACCGGACCCGCGCGCCGGGACCGCTGGCCACCGTCGGCTTCGTCCTGCAGAACGCGCCCGCGCCCCGGCTCGGCGACCGGCCGCGCTGGGGCCCGCCGCGGCTGCTCCCGACCGGCACCACCAAGCTCGACGTGACGCTCACCCTGGAGTACGCGCCCGAAGGGCTGCGCGGCACGGTCGAGTACGACACCGACCGGTACTCCGCCGACACCGCGCGGCAGCTCGCCGCGCACTTCACCGCTCTGCTCGCCGCGGCGGTCGCCGCACCGGGCACCGCACTGTTGGCCCTGCCCCTGACCGAACCGTCGGCGGGCCGCCCGCCGCGCACCGTCCTCGCCGGTCCCCGGCGCGACCTGGCGGCGGAGTACCGGGAACGGCTCGCCGGCACGGCACCCGGCGCCGCGGCGCCGCACGGAGGAGGAGACGCATGACCACCGTGACCGACCTGCTCGACCTGCGGTTCGCCGCCATGAACGGCGACGGCACCGCGGTGACCTGTGCCGGGGAGGAGCTCTCCTGGCGCGCGCTGGACGACTGGTCGCGGGCCGTGGCCCGGCACCTGACGGCGCACGGCGCGGGACCCGGCACGCTCGTACCGGTACTGACCGCACGCGGCGGGGCGCTGGTCGCCGGCTGGCTGGGCGCGCTGCGCGCGGGCGCCGCCTTCGTCCCCCTCGCGATGGACACCCCGGCAGCCCGCATCGCCTTCGTACTGCGCGAGACCGGGGCCACCACGGTCCTCGTCGACGACGCCGGGGCCGACCTGCTCCGCGGTCTGGACACCGACGCCAAGCCGGTCGACCTCGCGGAGCTCCGGGAGCCGGGGGAGGCGGCCGGGCCGCTCACCGCACCGCGCCCGGGCCCCGAGGACCCGGCCGTGGTCATCTTCACCTCCGGTACGACGGGCCGCCCCAAGGGCGTGCTCGTCCCGCACCGCGGCCTGCTCAACACCGCCCTGTGGTGGGCGGCCGACTGCGGCCTCGGCACCGCCGACCGGCTGCTGGTGACCGCCGGCACCGCCTTCGACCCGGCCGCCTTCAACGTTGTCGAGGGCCTGCTGGCCGGGGCCCGGCTGATCCTCGCCGACGACGTCGAACGCCGCGACCCGGCCGCGCTGCTGCGGCTCGTCCACGGTCCGGACGGCGCGACCGTCGCGGGCTCGGTCACCCCCAGCCTCCTGCACGCCATGCTGACGGCCGGGGCGGACGGCGGACCGGGCGGGTGCGCGCTGCGCGTCGTCTACTCCGGCGGCGAGGCGCTGCCCCGCTCGCTCGCCGCTGACTGCGCCCGCCGCTGGGGCGCCGAGGTCCGCAATGTGTACGGCCCGGCCGAGGCGTCCTGCAACAGCACCTGCCACGTCGTCGACCCCGGCGACGTCCGCGCACCGGCCATCGGCCGGCCGCTGCCCAACACCCGCGCCTACGTGCTCGGCCCGCACGGCGAGGAGCTGCCCGCCTCGGTGCCGGGTGAGCTGTACGTCGCCGGTACCGGCGTGGCGCTGGGCTATCTCGGGATGCCCGGCCGCACCGCCGCCGCGTTCCTGCCCGACCCGTACGCGGACGCGCCGGGTGCGCTGATGTACCGCACGGGTGACCGGGTACTGGTGCGCTCCGACGGGGAGTTGGAGTACCTCGGCCGGATCGACGACCAGGTGAAGATCCTCGGCAACCGGATCGAGCCCGACGAGGTCCGCGCACTGATCGAGGAGAACCCGGCCGTCGCCGCAGCTGCCGTGCACGCGCCCGGTGTCCCGAAGCGGCTCGTCGCGTACGTGGAACTCGCCCCGGGTGTGGCACCGACGCACGAGGACGTCGTCCGCCCGCTGCTGAACTGGCTGCCCGCCGCCGTGCTCCCCGCCGAGGTGTACGCGGTGGCCGCGCTGCCGCGCACGGCCAACGACAAGGTCGACTTCGGCGCGCTGGCGGGACTGCGCGACCGGCCGCTGCCCCGCGGCGAGCAGCGGCCGGTACGGCTCACGGACGACCAGCGCAAGGCCGCCCGCCTGATGGCCGCGACCCTGGCCGAGGCGGGCCCCGGCCGAGGTGATCGCGGCGGCCTCGCGCCCGACAGCGACTTCTTCACCCTCGGCGGTCACTCGCTGCTCGCCGTGCGCATGTTGGCCGCGGCCGAACGCGAGTGGGGCATCGCCGTACCGCTGCGGGCGTTCCTCGCGGACCCCACGGTCGCGGGCCTGGCCGGCGCGCTGGCGGAGGCCGGTACCGGCGATGTCGTGCGGACGGCCGGAGGTACCCGGCCCGACGGCGGCCCGCACCCCGCCACCCCCGTACAGCAGCGCCTGTGGCTCATGGACCGGCTGCCCGCCGTGCGCGCGGCCTATCTCGCGCCCGGCATCGTCGAGATCGACGGACCGGTGGACCGCGCGTCGCTGCGGGACGCGTTCGCCGCGGTGCTCGCCCGCCACCCCGCCCTGCGCTCCCGTTTCACCCTGGACACCAAGGCGCGCCGGGTCCAGTACCGCACCGACGGCAGCCCGCCGGAGGTCGCTCTCGTCGACGCGGAGGCCTGGACCCGCGAGGAGCTGGAAGCGCATCTGGCGCGGGAGTGCTGGGCGCCGGTGGACCTGGCGCGGCAGGCGCCGGCGCGCGGTGAGGTGATCGCGCTCGCCGGGGACCGCACGGTCCTGCTCTACGCCGTCCACCACATCGTCTCCGACGGCTGGTCGCTCGCTCTGGTCATGGAGGAAGTGGCCGACAACTACCGGGAGTTGGCTGCCGGGAGGTCGCTCGAGCTGCCGCCCGCCACGCACCCCGCGAGCCTGCCGGCGCCGGCCGTGCCCGACGGCGCGCTCGACGCGCTGCTGGCGGCGCTGCGGGGCGCGCCGACCGACATCGCGCTGCCGTACGACCGGCCGCGGCAGCGGACCCAGAGCATCGAGGCCGCCACCACCCGGGAGCTCCGGCTGCCGGCCGGGGAGAGCGCCCGGCTGCGGGACATCGCCGCCGAACTCGGCTGTACGACGTTCATGACCGCGGCGGCGCTGCTGGCCGCCGTGCTGGCCCGGCGCGGCGCACAGCGGGACTTCCTGTTCGCGTTCCCCTGGGCCGGGCGGGACAGCGCCGGGGCCGCCGGCACCGTCGGCATGTTCGTGAACACCCTCCTGCTCCGGGCCGACCTCACCGGACGCCCGAGCTGGCGCACTCTCCTGACCCGGGTCAAGGGCTCCGCGCTGACCGCCTACCGGCACGCCGACGCGCCCTTCGACGCGCTCGCCGCCGCGCTGCACCCCGAGCGCGACCTCGGCCGCCCGCCGGTGACCCCGGTCTACCTCTCCGCCACCGACGAGCCCGCCACTCCGCCGGCCCTCGGCCCCGGCATCGCGACCCGCTACCGCACACCCCCGGCACTCAAGCTCAAGTACGAGCTGGAGCTGACCGCCACCGGCGGCGCCGACGACCTCCGGCTCCATCTCACCTATGCCACCGCCCTGTTCGACGCCACCACCGCCGACGCCCTGCTCGGCGATCTCGCCGCCGCCGCGGCCGACCTCACCACCGACCTGGAGGCCCCCGTGCTCACCGACGCACAGCCCGACACCGTCAACGTCACAGCGCCCGCCGTCGTCACCGCGCCCGCCGACCCCGCCGCGCTCACCGAGGCGATCGGCGCCGCCTGGCGGGACGTCCTGGACGTGCCCACCGTCGCGCACGACGTCAACTTCTTCGACGCGGGCGGGGATTCGCTGCTGCTGATCGTCCTCCTGGACCAGCTGTCCGGGCTGACCGGCCGGGAACTGGACGCGGCCGACCTCTTCCAGCACAGCACCGTGCAGGCCCAGGCCGCGCTGCTCGCCGGCCCGGCAGAGGCGGCGCGGGAGGCAACGGGGGCCCGGTCCGGCGGGGCC
>NZ_JBEPFC010000160.1:0-16527 GCF_040301705.1 Streptomyces sp. NPDC000151
GCCGCAGTACGGTCTCGGCGGCCTGCCAGGCGGAGTGCAGCGTGCGGGCGTCGTTCAGCTCGCGGCGCTGGGCGGCCGCGCCCTTCTCGGCGGCGGCCAGCGCGAGGGAGGCGTGCCGGTAGGCGAGCTCGGCGGAGATGAGCGAGCGGCGCTCGCGGCCGGACTCGGCCTCGGTGACGGCGTGGGAGGCGGCGGCGACCTGCTCGGCCAGTTCGGCGGTGCGGCCGCGCTCCTCGGTGGCGCGGGCGTGCAGCCGCTGCGCGAGGTGGCGCGTGCGGCGCTCGGCCCCGGCGTGCACCTCCCGTGCGCGCTCCCGGTGTTCGGCGTTCTCGGCGATCTTCGAGAGGAGGTCGAGGGAGCCGGCGGTGAAGTCGCGCTCGGCGGTCAGCTCGGCGCGGCGGCCGAGCTTGTGCGCGAAGCCGTGCACGAGGTCGGCGAGGCCGTCGGTGTCGCGGGTGTCGGTGACCGCGCGCAGCAGCAGGTCGGTGAAGTCGGAGTCGTTCTTGACCGCGAAGAGGCCGGCCGCCTCGCCCTCGTCGGCGTTCATCTCGCGCTGGTACCGGAACAGTTCGGGGTCCAGGCCCAGCTCGCCCAGGTGTTCGTTCCAGCGCTCGTGGATCTCGACCCAGGCCACGTCGAGGTTGGGGTAGTTCTTGCCGGCCTCGGTGAGGGCGTCGCGGAAGCCCTTCATCGTGCGGCGGCGGCCCTGGGCACCGGAGGCGCCCTCGACGATCGGGCGGACGGCGGTGGACTCGGCCACAGGGAGCGAGTCCAGACTCATCCCCGGGCCGGGTCGGAAGCTGTACCACGCCTCGGCGAACTTCCGCGGGTCGTTGGAGACCTGGCGGCCGCGCCACTCGCTGACCTTGCCGACCACGACGGTCTCGCCGGTGAGCGTGTGCTGCCACTCCAGCGCGACGTGGCCGCAGTCGTCGGCGAGCAGGAACTTGCGCAGCACACCGGAGCTGGCGCCGCCGAGGGTGTTGCGGTGGCCGGGCAGCATGACCGAGAAGATCAGCTTGAGCAGGACGGACTTGCCGCCGCCGTTCTCCAGGAAGAGCACGCCGGCGGGGGCCGGGCGGCGCGGCGGGCCGACCGGCTCCTCCTCGAAGAAGTCCGCCTGCGCCGGGGCCGGCCGGGGCACCGGCTCACCGACTCCGCGCAGGTCCAGGACCGTGTCGGCGTAGCGCGCACCGGCGGGCCCGATGGAGTAGAGGCGAACCCGGGACAGCTCGTACATAGCGGCGGACTCTCGTTGTCGTGACGGTGGTCGGTGGGTGGCCGGCGCTGGGGGCCGGCCCTCGGTCGTGGGGTGCTCGCGGCGTACGGGGACGGGTCAGCCCGAGTGGAAGGGCAGTCCCGCGTCGGCGACCAGGTCCAGGTCGTCGGTGTCCTCGGCGGGCAGCAGCGAGGCGCTGCCGTCCGCTATGGGGACCACGCCCAGCTCCAGCAGCTCGGCCATGGCGGCCGTACCCGCCATGTCGCGCACCTGGAGCTGATACCGGGCGGTGGTGCGGTACGCGCCTCCGGCGTCGTCCCCCGTGCGCTGCAGGAACCCGGAGTCGACGAGGAAGGAGACGGCCTTGGCGATGATGCCCGTGGTCGAACCGGCCAGCCGCCGGGCGTCCTTCGTGGCGCCCGTCGAGCTGCGCCGGGCGTAGACCCGCCAGGACGCCTCCAGGCCGGGCGCGCCGCTGGTGGGGTCGGTGTTCTCGCCGGCCTCGGCGGCGCGCTCCTCCAGGCGGCGGCACGCCTGGCGGACGAACGCGTCCACGCCGTTGACGGTGATGCGGCCGATGTAGCCGTCGTCGGCGAGGTCCTCGGGGCGCGGGAAGGCCATCGCGGCGACGGCCAGGTGCGCGAGACCGTGCAGGAAGCGGTCGCCCGCGTCCGTGGAGGCGCGGCGGGCGTAGTCGCCCATGCGGACCGCGAAGACGGAGTCCTCGGCGGCCGTGACGGCCATTCCGGCGCGGGTGGAGACCTCCAGGACGACCAGGCCGAGCCCGGAGGCGACGGCGTCGGCGAGCCGCGCGAACGCGGGCTCGTCCCGATAGCGCCGCAGCAGCTCGCCGTACTCGACGTCGCGGGCGGGCAGCAGCTTGGGCTGGAGGCCGAAGGAGACCAGGCGGGCGGCGTCCGCCGCGTCGGCGGGGGTGACCGGCGCGGGGCCCTTGGCGGACGGCTCCGCCTCGGCTGCGGGCAGGCCCCAGCCGTCGCCCGCGGCGGCCGTCGGGTCCGGCCGCGCGGCGTCGTCGGCGTCGTACTCGGTCACGAATCAGGCTCCTTGCGGCTCACGGTCTCAACTCTGGTGCGCCCCTGCGCGGGCCCCGCCGCGGCGGGCCCTTCGGGGCGGGCGGCGTCCACGGCTCCGACGGCCCCTTTGAGGCGGGCGGCGTCCACGGCTCCCGGCATCACGCCACCTCCGACCGCTCGGCCGCCATGCCGGCCGCGTCCAGCAGGGCGGTGCCCACGATCAGGTCGGCGCCGCCGAACTCCGGGTCGACCAGCTCCGTACCGTCGTCCACGGCGAACAGCAGCTGCCCCTCGCCCTGGCGGTAGGCCGTGCCGACCGGCGGGCTGGCGGCGTGCACGGCCATCAGCGCGACCAGGTACGGCAGTTCGGGGTCCTGGCGGCGCGCTTCGGCGAGCAGTCCGGAGAGCCTGCGCGGCGCGTCCGCGGGCAGCGTGAGCAGCGCGGTCGCGGCGTCCAGCTGCTCCTCGCTGAACCGGCTGTCGTCGGGCGTGGCGATCAGATCGGGCTCGGGCATCTCGGCGCCCAGGTGCTCGCGCTCCTGGGGCGGGGTGAGCAGCATCTCGACCAGGTCGCCGACCCGGACGGCGGTGGGCGTGCGCAGGCCGGTGCCCTTGGCGAAGAAGGCGTCGGTGACGCGGGTGGACTGCTCGACGGGCAGCGGCAGTACGGGGGCGACGAGCTGGCCGTACAGGTCGAGTCCGGCGTGCGCGGCGGGCGGCGCGAACGCCTGCCGGTCCTGCTCGGCGCGGAAGAGCGGGCCCGCTTCCAGGAGGCGGGACTGCAGCTGGGTGTGGCGGCGGATGCAGTCCTTGACGATGTCGACGAGCTCGGCGGCGCGGCGCTTGTGCTCGCCCATCTTCGGATCCCCGCCGGCCTCGGCCTCGTCCCGGACGCGGCGGATGTTGGTCAGGATCGCGTTCTCGTGGCGGTACCGGTCCGCGACGTGGTCGAGCGCCTCGGTGATCATGTCGGGGACGGCGCGCAGCCAGTCGACCGCGCGGACGTTGCGCCGGGTGGCGTCGAGGGTCCTGCGGAGCGTTTCGGCGTACTGCACCGTGCGGTACCGCGCCTGCTCGGCGGCGAGCTGGGCGTCGGCGAGGCGGCCGCGGCTGATGAGCACCTCGAGCTTGACCTCGGCGGCGATCTGGGCGCTGGTGACGTCCGTGTCCAGCGCGCCCACCAGGACGTTGACCGCTTCGTCGGTGGTACGGAGGTAGACCGTGCCGCCGGGGCCCGGGACCTCCTCGATGAGCTTGAAATCGTAGTCCCTGCGGATGTAGTCGCCCTCGGCGGTGAACGTGCCGTAGACCGCGCGGAAGCCGCGGTCCACGCTGCCGACGTTGATCAGGTTCTCCAGGACCCAGCGGGCGACGCGCTCGTGCTCCGCCGCCGGGCGGCGCGGGGCCTGGGCCGCGATGCGGGGCTGCAGCCTGGCCACTATCTGTTCGTGGTCAGCGCCGGTGTCGAAGTCCATGTGGAGCGTGACCAGGTCGATGGCGGCGAGGGCGACCTCCGCCATGGCATAGACGCCGTACTCCCCCGCGAGGTTGGCCTTGCGCGCGTCGAGGTCGTGCAGCGGGGCCGTGCACGCGAGCGCGCGCAGCCGCCGGGCCAGGCCCTCGTCGGCCGCCGGGCCCGGCGCGGGCCGCGTCACCCCGCTGAACTGGGGCGGAGCGCTCTGGGGGGATGGAGAAGTCACGGTGAACAGATTAGGCCGTCGCACTGACAACGGACGAAACGGCACGGCCTGGCAGGTCAGTGTGTGGCGCCGCCCACAGCCTTGATGTCCTCGGTGCGCTCCGCCGCCGTGATCATGATCACGCGCAGCGCCTGGGCGACGGACGTGACCGGGAGTGACGGCTTGCCCTGGTCGGTGACCTGTCCGGGAGCGTACGGGACGTGCACGAAGCCGCCGCGCACGGCGGGCCGTTCGGTGGCGATGAGGTGCATCAGCCCGTAGAAGACGTGGTTGCAGACGAAGGTGCCGGCGGTCTGCGAGACCGAGGCGGGCAGCCCGGCCTCCCGTACGGCGGCGACGCACGCCTTGACCGGGAGCGTGGCGAAGTACGCGGCGGGGCCGTCCTCGACGACCGGTACGTCGACGGGCTGCGCACCCGAATTGTCGGGAATGCGCGCGTCGTCGACATTGATGGCCACCCGCTCGACGGTGACGTCCGGGCGGCCGCCGGCCTGGCCGACACAGAGGACGACCTCGGGGTCGGCGTCCGCGACGGCCTTACGGAGGGCATCGTTCGCCGCACCGAAGACGCAGGGCAGTTCGGCGGTCGCGATCTCGTAGCCGGGCGGCGGGTCGGCCGCGACGGCTTGGACGGCCTGCCAGGAGGGGTTGACGCGCTCCCCCTCGAAGGGGGCGAATCCGGTCAGAAGTACCCGGGTCATGGAGTGTTACTCGGTTTCGGCAGGTCCGCGTCAGAACGCGAAGACGGACATGATGACGATGTTGCAGCCCAGCAGCGCGACCGCGGTGGGCAGCTGGGCCTTGATCGGACCGTACTGGTCCTTCAGCTCCAGCAGCGCGGCGGGCACCACGTTGAAGTTGGCGGCCATCGGCGTCACGAGCGTGCCGCAGAAGCCGCAGAGCATGCCGATCGCGAGGATCGCCGGGGCGTTGCCGTGCGCCTGCTCGATGAGGACGGGCCAGCCGACGGCGGCGGTCATGACGGGGAAGGCGGCGAAGCCGTTGCCCATGACCACCGTGAACAGGAACATCCCGACGCAGTAGACGACGACAGCGGTGACCACCGAGCCGTGCGGCAGCACCGCCTCGGTGAGGATGCCGACCTGCTTGCCGACGCCGGAGACCGCGAAGATCGTGCCGAGGGTGGCGAGCAGCTGCGGCAGCAGCATCGCCCAGCCCATGGACTCCAGCATCGAGCGGCCCGCGTGCAGCGGCGCCGCGGCCTTCTTCTCGCGCAGCATGACCATGGCGAGAACGAGCGCCACGATGGCGCCGATGCCGAGCCCGAGGATGGTCTCGCTGCCCTCCTGGAGGAGCGGCGCGCCCCCGAGGGAGAGCTTGGGGACGAGGACGGCGCAGACCAGGGCGACGGCGGGAATGGTCAGGGCGGGGATGAACAGCTTGCTGCCGTGCCTACGGGCGCTCGCCTGCCGTTCCTCCGTGGTCGTCGTCCGGGGCTTGCCGCGCCCGGTGAACCCGAAGGCGGCCAGGCAGATCATCACGAGGACCGCGACGCCGAGCGGCTCGGCGGGTGCCGACTTGTCGACGACCCAGGAGCTGTAGACGAAGCCGGCGCCGAGCAGGCCCCAGAAGGCCGCCGTGCCGAAGCGCTTCGGGTTGCTGCGGTCGGCGGCCATCTGTACGGCCATCACCAGGAAGAGCGCGCCGACCAGCCAGTAGAACCACTCTGCCTTGATCACTTCGTGGCCTCCTGGGGGGCGGGTTCGACGCGGGCGCCGAGCAGTTCGCGCTCCAGCGTGCGGTCCATGCGCAGCAGCCGGCCGCCGTGGATGAGCAGCGCGCACAGCCCCGTCGGGATGGCCCAGAGGGCGAGCTGCAGCGGTTCGAGGTGGGTGTGGTACGTCGAGTTGGCGAAGCCGGTGATCAGGAGGATCGAGCCGACGGCGAGGAAGACGTCCTCGCCGAAGAAGAGCCCGACGTTGTCCGCGCTGGCGGTGAAGGACCGGATCTTCTCGCGGGTTTTGTCCGGCAGCGCTCCGTAGCGGCGTTCCGCCGCGCCCTCGGCCATCGGGGCGGCGAGCGGGCGCACCGTCTGGGCGGGCCCGAAGAGGTCCTTCAGGCCGAGCGCGGCGAAGCACTGGCGCAGCACGAGGTAGAGCGTGAGGAAGCGTCCGGTGGTGAGCTTCGCGAAGCGTGCGATGAGGTTGCGCGCCTGCTCCTGGAGGCCGTGGCGCTCCAGGAGGCCGATGACCGGCAGCGTGATGACGAAGATCGTCACCGCCCGGCTGGAGGCGAAGCCGTCACCGAAGGCGGCGAGCACCTTCTGCGGCGACAGGCCGCCGAGGAATCCGGTGGCGATGCCCGCCACCCCCACCACCAGCAGGGGATTGCGGCGCGTGGCGAATCCGATGATCACCACGAGAACGCCCAGAAGAACGATCACGGGACCGCCTTTCGCACGCAGAAACCCACGGGTCTCGTGGGGATGTGCCAGGACGGTAGAGGATCGTTCTACGATCCGACAATAGGCGGGTGATTCTCGTTACCTGCCGGAAACTTGCGTGGCGACCTGCTGGGCGTAGGCACTTGACAGCTGAGCCCGGGAATCGTCCAGGTAGGACGCGAGCAGCCGCTCCGCCTGGACCACGTCGCCGCCCTGCAGCGCTTCGAGGATCTGGCGGTTCCGCGTGAGATACGGCTCGTGGAAGCGGCGCGGGTCGTCCATTACGTGGAACACCAGCCGCAGCTCCGCGAGGACGCCGCGCATCAGCTCGTCCGTGCGCGGACTGCCGGCCAGCGCGACCAGCGCCTGGTGGAAGCGGATGTTGGCCGTCGACAGGTCCTGCCAGGACCGCTCCAGCGCGGCCCGCTCCCCCGCCACCACGGCCGCCTCGACCTGGTCCAGAGCGTACGGCGGCTCGCCCAGGCCGCGGACCACGGCGCACTCGATCATCCCGCGCACCCGGTAGATGTCGGCGAGGTCGTCCACCGCGACCACCCGCACGAAGACGCCGCGGTTCAGCTCGTGCACCAGCAGCCGCTCGTGCGTGAGCAGCCGGAACGCCTCCCGCAGCGTGTTCCGCGACACCCCCAGCGCGCCGCCGATGGAGTCCTCCGACAGCCGCGCTCCGGGCGGGAAGAACCCCTCCGCGATGCGGTCGCGCAGTATGTCCGCGACCCGCTCGGCGGTACTCGTCCGCCCCAGCAGCGCCCGGTCCATCGCCAGCCCGGCCGGCTCCTCCACGAGCCGCCGGTCGATCCCCTTCGCCACCTCGCGCCTCACTTTCGTCCCCCTGGTCACCGTGACCGCGTACGGCGGCCGCGCGGCCGCCCACAAGGGCACGCAGTCAATCCCAGATCGGCGAACAAGACAACAACCCTCTTGTCCTATCGTTCAACAATCCTCTAGCTTGATGCGGTAACCGGTCGGCCCGAGCGCCCCAGGAGGACAGCCGCTACGGAAACGGGCCGGCCGGCTCTGCCTTGCCCTGCCCACGTCCGGCTCTGCCGGCATCAGAAACGTCGGCCCCGCCGGCCCTGTTGGAAGGGACGCACATGACGGACCCGGTGATCGACCTCAACGCCGACCTCGGTGAAGGGTTCGGACGGTGGCAGCTCACCGATGACGACAGTCTGCTCTCCGTCGTCACCAGCGCCAACGTCGCGTGCGGCTTCCACGCGGGCGACCCCTCGACGATGCGCAGGGTCTGCGAGACGGCCGCCGAGCGCGGCGTCCGCATCGGCGCCCAGGTCTCCTACCGCGACCTCGCCGGCTTCGGCCGCCGCGCCATGGACGTCCCCCCGGACGAACTCGCCGACGAGATCGCGTACCAGATCGGCGCCCTGGAGGTCTTCGCACGCGCCGCCGGTTCCCGCGTCTCCTACGTGAAGCCGCACGGCGCGCTGTACAACCGTGCCGTCCACGACGCCGAGCAGGCCGGCGCCGTCGTCACCGGCATCCGGCGTGCGGCCGGCCCGCTGCCCGTACTCGGGCTCCCCGGCTCGCAGTTGCACGCGGCGGCGCGCGCCGCCGGGCTGCCCGCCGTCACCGAGGCGTTCGCCGACCGCGCCTACACGGCCGCCGGCACCCTGGTCCCGCGCCGGGAGCCCGGCGCGGTCGTCCACGACCCGGACGCCGTCGTCAAGCGCTCCCTCGGCCTCGCCCGCGACCACGCCGTCACCTCCCTCGACGGCGAGCGCGTGGAGGTCGACGTGCAGTCGCTGTGCCTGCACGGCGACACCCCGGGCGCCGCGGACCTCGCACGGCGCGTACGCGACGAACTGACGGCGGCCGGCGTCCGCGTGGCGGCGTTCGCATGACCGCACTCCCGGCCTCCGCCGAGGAGCGCGGCCTTCGTATGCGCACGCTGCCCGTGGGCGATCACGGCCTGCTCGTCGAACTCGACAGCGGCGCGGCCGTCGAAGCGCTCCACGCCGAACTGCTGCGCCGCGCCGCGGCCGGCCGACTGCCCGCCACCCGCGAGATCGTCCCCGCGGCGCGCACCGTACTGATCGACGGGCTCGCCGCACCGGAGCGGTTCGCGGCCGAGCTGGCCGGCTGGGACGTCCCGCCGGCCACCCGCTCCGGTGCGCAGACCCTCGAAGTGCCCGTCCGCTACGACGGCCCCGACCTCGCCGACGTCGCCGAACTATGGGGCGTCACCCCGGAAGAGGTCGTACGGATCCACTCCGGTACCGAATTCCGCGTCGCCTTCTGCGGCTTCGCGCCCGGCTTCGGCTACCTCACCGGCCTGCCCGAGCGCTATCACGTGCCGCGCCGCGCCACCCCGAGGACTCGCCTCCCGGTCGGCTCGGTCGCCCTCGCGGGCCCGTACACGGGCGTGTACCCGCGCTCCTCCCCCGGCGGCTGGCAGCTGCTGGGCACCACGGACACCGTGCTGTGGGACGCCTCCCGGGAGCCGGCGGCACTGTTCGCACCGGGCACCCTCGTACGCTTCGTCCCGCAGCCGTTCGACCCGCACCCGGAGGCGGCCCAGTGACCGACCGCGCATTCGCCGTCGTACGCGCCGGAGCACTGACCACCGTCCAGGACCTCGGCCGCGCCGGCCACGCCCACCTGGGCGTCCCGCGCTCCGGCGCGCTCGACGCGAACGCCCACCGCCTGGCCAACCGCCTCGTCGGCAACGCCCCCGAAGCGGCCACCCTGGAGACCACCGTCACCGGGTGCGCGGTACGGATGCGCAGCGCCGTCACCGTAGCCGTCACGGGCGCGCCCTGCCCGGTGACCGTCGACGGCCGCCCCGCCGCCTGGGGCGCCCCGGTGCACGTACCCGCCGACGCCGTCCTGGAGGTGGGCACCGCCACCTACGGGCTGCGCAGTTACCTGGCCTTCGCGGGCGGCATCGCGGCCGAGCCGGTACTCGGCAGCCGCGCCACCGACCTCCTCTCGGGGCTCGGCCCCGACCCGCTCACCGACGGCGCCGTGCTGCCGCTCGGCACACCGGGCGCGCCGGTGCCCGCTGCGGACGCGGTCCCGCACACCGGTCCGGCACGCGAACTGGTCCTGCCCGTCCGCCTCGGGCCGCGCCACGACTGGTTCACGGCCGCGGGGCTGCACACCCTCCTGACCGGCGTCTGGCGGGTGTCGTCCGCGAGCAACCGCATCGGACTGCGCACCGAGGGGCCGTCCCTGGAGCGCGCTCGGGACGGCGAACTCCCCAGCGAGGGCATGGCCCTGGGCGCCGTCCAGGTCCCCCCGAACGGCCTCCCGGTACTCTTCCTCGCCGACCACCCGACGACCGGCGGCTACCCGGTCATCGGCGTCGTACGAGAGTCCGCACTGCCCGCCGCCGCCCAGGCCGCACCGGGCACCCCGGTGCGCTTCGTACGGGCCCACAGCGGCGCCTGAGGGCCTTTCTCCGACCGGTCGTCCTACTCCTCGGCCGTGCGCGCCGAAACGAGGCGAACCCCGCGCGGCGTGCGGTGCGGCTGTTGCTTTCGGGGGCGGCGGATCTGGCGGGCTGCGAAGTGGTGGGGTGCATGTCAGCGTCCCGAGATGCGGTCGGCGATCCTGGCGATCGGGGCGGTGGTGGTGCGGCGCGCGGCCTCGCTGCGGTCCGCCGCTCGGTAGGCGGCGTACATGCCGTGCACGCCGAGCCAGCGGGCAGGCTCCGGCTCCCAGCCGCGGGTCCGGTGCCCCGTCCACGGCAGCCGGGTCAGCTCGGTGTCCCGTTCCAGTACGAGGTCGCGCAGGGTGCGGCCGGCCAGGTTGGTCGCCGCGACGCCGTGCCCTACGTAGCCGCCGGCCCAGCCCAGCCCGGTATTCGGGTCGAAGGACACCGACGCGCACCAGTCGCGCGGCACCGCGAGTACGCCCGACCAGGCGTGGTCGATCCGCGCACCGGCGGTCGCGGGCAGCAGGCGAGCCAGGGTGTCGCGCAGCGCCCGTACCGTCTTCGGGCTGGTCCGGCCGTCCCGGTCCACGCGGGACCCGAAGCGGTACGGGACGCCGCGCCCGCCGATCGCGATGCGGCCGTCCGCCGTGCGCTGCGCATACGTGTAGGCGTGCGTGAGGTCGCTGAGCAGTTCGTGCCCGTCCCAGCCAATGGCCTTCCACGCCTCTTCGGGCAGCGGTTCGGTGACCACCATGGAGGAGTTCATCGGCAGCCAGGTGCGACGCTCTCCGTAGAGGTCGCTGGTGAACCCCTCGGTGGCCCGGAGGACGCGGCGGGCCCGCACCGTCCCGAAGGGCGTCTCGGCGCGCCCCGGTGCGATGCGGGTGACGGGCGTGGACTCGTGGATCGTCACCCCGAGGGCCGCGACCGCCCGGGCGAGGCCCTGCACCAGCTTGGCGGGGTGGACACGGGCGCAGTGCGGGTTGTGCACGCCGCCCAGCGCGCCGGCCACGTCCACCCGGTCGCGCACCTCGCGCCCCGAGAGCAGGACCTCGTCCTCGTTGCCCCAGTGCCGGGACTTCTCGTGTGCGGCGCGCAGCCGCGGCAACTGGGCGGGCCGGTGGGCCACGCTCAGATAGCCGCTCTTGACCATGTCGGCGTCGATGCCCTCGTCCCCGGCCACCGCGATGACCTCGTCCACCGTGGCGTTCATCGCCCGCTGCAGCTCCCGTACGGACTGCGGCCCGCGCTCCCGTGCGTACACCGCGGGGGAACCCGCGATCTTGCCGCTGAGCCAGCCGGCGTTGCGGCCCGAGGCTCCGTAGCCCGCGAACTCCCGCTCCAGTACGACGATGTGCAGGCCCGGGTCGGCCTTCTTGAGGTAGTACGCGGTCCACAGTCCGGTGAAGCCGGCGCCGACGATGCACACGTCGGCGACGACCGGGCCGTCCAGGGGGTCGCGCCGGCTGGGAATGCCGGTCTGCCGGTACCAGAAGGAGATGTTGCCGTTCAACGTCATCGCGACCTCCGTCGCTCAGTAGCTGGGCGGGCTGATCACCCACAGGACCCTGGCGCCGGCGCCGCCGGTCTCCACGAGCTTGTGGGGGACGGCACTGCTGTGCCGGATGCTGTCGCCGGTCCCGAGGGAGAAGCGCTCGCCCTCCAGGTGGAGTTCGACCTCGCCCGCCAGCACGTACAGGAACTCCTCCGAGTCGCCGTGCGTGTAGGGCCGGTCGCCGGTCGACCCGCCGGGCTCGAACTCGCCGAGGAACGCCTCCAGGTGGTGCTGCGGGCCCGGGGTGAGCCGGAACTTGCGCCCCAGCACCCCGAAGGTCAGGCTCGGCGCCGCGGCCGCCTTCAGGACGCGCGGTCCGGTCGCGTAGTCCGCGGCGAAGAGATCGCCCATCTTCAGGCCGAGCGCGGCGGCGATCTGCTGGAGCGTGGCGATGCTCGGGTTGGCGATGGAGCGTTCGACCTGGCTGAGGTACCCCTCGCTGATCCCGGCGGCGTCGGCGACGGCCCGCAGGGTCCGCCGCCGAGCGCGCCGCAGGGCACGGAGCCGGTGACCTACGGGAACGTCGTCGGGCTCGTGCCGCTCGTCGGCGGTCTCGTGTGCCATGCCCGGGAACCTAAGACCCACCGGCCTCCGGGACAAGACTTCTTACACAGCGACTCAGAAGACTTAACTGCCGGGCCGCGCGCGGCTACGAGCGCCGTGGCGGCCCGTATCCGCCCCCGCCCGGCGTGCGGAGCACCAGCACGTCGTCCGCGCCCACCTCGGCCACGTCGCACCCCTCCAGCCGCTCCGTGCCGCCCTCCGCGCGCTCCACGCGGTTCTCGCCCGGTGCGCCCGGCCCGCCGCCCGCCATGCCGTACGGCGGCACCCTGCGGTGCCCCGTCAGCAGCGCCACCGTCATCGGCTCCAGGAAGCGGATCCGGCGGGTGACGCCGCAGCCGCCGTGCCACCGACCTGGGCCGCCGCTGCCCTCCCGTACAGAGAAGTCCTCCACCCGTACCGGGTAGCGCCACTCCAGCACTTCAGGGTCGGTGAGGCGGGAATTGGTCATGTGGGTCTGCACGGCGTCGGCGCCGTGGAAGCCGTCGCCCGCGCCCGAGCCGCTGGCGACCGTCTCGTAGTACTGCACGCGGTCGTTCCCGAAGGTGACGTTGTTCATCGTGCCCGCCCCCTCGGCCTGGACGCCCAGCGCCCCGTAGAGCGCGCCGGTGACCGCCTGGGAGGTCTCCACGTTCCCGGCGACGGTGGCGGCCGGGAAGACCGGCGCGAGCATCGAGCCCTCCGGGATGCGCACCTCCAAGGGCTTCAGGCAGCCGCTGTTGAGCGGGATGTCCTCGGCGACCAGGGTGCGGAAGACGTACAGGACGGCGGCCATCACCACGGAGCTGGGCGCGTTGGCGTTATCGGGCTGCTGGGGCGAGGTACCGGCGAAGTCGAGCACCGCGGAGCGCGCCTCCCGGTCCACGGTCAGCGCGACCCGGATCTCCGCGCCGCTGTCGGTCTCGTACCGGAAGGAGCCGTCGGCGAGCCCGGCGATGATCCGGCGCACCGACTCCTCGGCGTTGTCCTGCACGTGGCCCATGTAGGCGCGCACCACCTCGAGACCGAACTGCCCGATCATCTTGTGCAGTTCCCTGATGCCCTTCTCGTTGGCGGCGATCTGCGCCCGGAGGTCGGCGATGTTGGCGTCCGGGGAGCGCGAGGGGTACGGCTCTTCGGTGAGCAGCCGTCGCGTCTCCTCTTCGCGCAGCCGGCCGTCCCGTACGAGCAGCCAGTTGTCGAAGAGGACGCCCTCCTCCTGGATCGTGCGGCTGAAGGCGGGCATGGAGCCGGGCGTGATGCCGCCGATCTCGGCGTGGTGGCCGCGGGAGGCCACCAGGAAGAGCAGCTCTTCTTCCTGCTCGTCGAAGACCGGGGTGACGACCGTGACATCGGGGAGGTGCGTTCCTCCGTGGTACGGATCGTTGATCGCGTACACGTCGCCGGGGCGCATGTCGTCCCGGCGGCGGCGCAGCACTTCCTTGATGGACTCGCCCATCGAGCCCAGGTGGACGGGGATGTGCGGCGCGTTGGCGATCAGATTGCCGGCGGCGTCGAAGAGCGCGCAGGAGAAGTCCAGCCGCTCCTTGATGTTCACGGAGTGCGCGGTGTGTTCGAGCCGTACGCCCATCTGCTCGGCGATGGCCATGAAGAGGCTGTTGAAGACCTCCAGCATGACCGGGTCGGCGGCGGTACCGACGGCCGTGCGCTCCGGACGCGCCTCGACCCGGGTGAGCAGCAGGTGCCCGTGGTCGCCGGCGGCCGCCTGCCAGCCGGGGTCCACGACGGTCGTCGCGTCGTCCTCGACGACGATCGCTGGCCCGGTCACGGCGTCACCGGGCCGCAGGTCCTCCCGGCGGTACAGCCGGGTCTCCTGGCGCCTCCCCGCGACGAACATCCGTACCGTGTCCAGCGGCCACAGCTCGCCCTCCCGCTCGGCGGCGAGGCTGCGGTGCCCGGAAGTGCCGCCGGCCGCGCCGACGGCCTCCACGGAGGCCGCCTCGGCGATCAGCGGCTTGTCCATGGTGAAGGCGTACCGGGCACGGTGGACGCGCGCGAACTCGGCGGCCATGTCGTCCGCGCCGGCCAGCGGCACGGGGATGCCCGCGTCGGTGCCCGCGTACCGGAGGACGACGCGGGCCCGGGTGGTGATGCTCTCCTCGGGCACGCCGTCGGCGCGAAGCTCCTCACGGGTGCGCGCCGCGAGGTCGTCACAGGTCGCGCGGACGCGGTCCATGGTGTCGGCCGTCAGCTCGGTCTCGATGGACTGCTCGCGCATCGCGGTGGCGTCGGCGACCCCGATCCCGTACGCGGAGAGCACGCCGGCCAGCGGCGGCACGATCACGGTACCGATGCCGAGCGCGTCGGCGACCGCGCAGGCGTGCTGGCCGCCCGCGCCGCCGAAGCTGGTGAGCGCGTACCGGGTGACGTCGTGGCCGCGCTGCACGGAGATCTTCTTGACCGCGTTGGCCATGTTCAGCACGGCGATGTCCAGGAACCCGGCGGCGGCCTCCTCCGGGCCGCGCCGGTCGCCCACCGCCCGCTCCGCCTCCCGCGCGAGCGCTTCGAAGCGCGCACGCACCTCCTCCGGGTCCAGCGGCTGGTCACCGTGCGGCCCGAACACCGCGGGGAAGTGCGCGGGCTGGATGCGGCCGAGCATGACGTTGGCGTCGGTGACGGTGAGCGGGCCGCCGCGGCGGTAACAGGCGGGCCCTGGGACGGCGCCCGCGGAGTCGGGTCCCACCCGGTAGCGGCGGCCGTCGAAGTGCAGGACGGAGCCGCCGCCTGCCGCGACCGTGTGGATGTTCATCATGGGCGCGCGCATCCGTACGCCCGCGACCTCGCTGCCGAAGACGCGCTCGAACTCGCCCGCATAGTGCGACACATCGGTGGACGTGCCGCCCATGTCGAAGCCGATCACCTTGTCGTGCCCGGCCTCGGCGGCGGAGCGGACCATGCCCACGACGCCACCGGCCGGCCCGGAGAGCACCGCGTCCTTCCCCCTGAAGTGCTCCGCCTGCCGCAGCCCTCCATTGGACTGCATGAACATCAGCCGGATACCGGGGAGTTGCGCGGCGACCTCCTCCACGTAGCGCCGCAGGATCGGCGACAGGTAGGCGTCCACCACGGTGGTGTCACCGCGCGGTACGAGCTTCATCAGCGGGCTCACCTCGTGCGAGCAGCTGACCTGCGTGAATCCCGCGTCCGTCGCCAGCTCGGCGAGCTGCTTCTCGTGGGCGGGGTGGCGGTAGCCGTGCAGCAGCACGACGGCGGCGCTGCGGAAGCCCGCTTCGTACGCGGCGGCCAGCGCTTCCCGGGCCGCGTCCGCGTCGAGGGGCGTGACCGTCTCCCCGTGCGCGTCCACCCGCTCCGGTACCTCGATCACCCGGTCGTACAGCGCGTCCGGCAGCACGATGTGCCGGTCGAAGAGCCGGGGCCGGTTCTGGTACGCGATGCGCAGCGCGTCTCTGAAGCCGCGCGTGGTGACGAGCACGGTGGGCTCGCCCTTGCGCTCCAGGAGGGCGTTGGTGGCCACGGTGGTGCCCATCTTGACGACGGCCACCCGCTCGGCCGGGACCGGCTCCCCGGGACCCAGCCCCAGCACCTCACGGACCCCGGCGACGGCCGCGTCGTCGTACCGCTCGGGGTGGTGCGAGAGCAGCTTCCGGGTGACCAGCGCGCCGTCCGGCCGCCGCGCCACCACATCGGTGAAGGTCCCGCCCCGGTCGATCCAGAACTCCCAGCGTCCCGTCATGCGGCCATTGTGACAACGGACCGGCGAGCGGGGCGGCGGCGTGGGCCGTGCGGAAGGCGTGGACCGCGGTGTGCCGGCCGAAGTGCTCGGCGCGGCGGCGGGCCGCACCCGTGTCCCGGTGGCGCGCCGTCCCCGTGCGCGCTGTACCGCTGTGCTCCGTACCGTCGCGCCTCATGCCGCTCACGCCGCTCACGCCGCCACCGCCTCCCGTTGTCCCAGTACGTCCTCGTAGTGCGCCAGCAGCCGGTCGCCGACCGCCTCCCAGGTGCGGTCCGCGACCGCCGCCCGGCCCGCCGCCCCGTAGGCGGCGCGCAGCTTCGGACTGCCGGCGAGCACCTGCACCGCGTCCCGTACCGCGGCGGCGTCACCGGGTGGTACGAGCAGTCCGGTGCGCCCATGGGCCACCAGGTCCAGCGGGCCGCCCGCCGCGGGCGCCACCACCGGCACCCCGCTGGCCATCGCCTCCTGCACGGTCTGGCCGAAGGTCTCGTACGGCCCGGTGTGCACAAAGACATCCAGGGTGGCGAAGAGCCGGGCCAGTTCGTCCCCGGTACGGCGGCCGAGGAAGCGCGCCTCGGGGAGCGCCGCGCGCAGCCCCGGGGCGCTCGGCCCGTCACCGATCACCACGGTCCGCACCCCCGGGAGCCGCGCCGCCTCCCGGAGCAGCCCGACCTCCTTCTCCGGGGCGAGCCGCCCGATGTATCCGATCAGCACCTCGCGCCCGGCGGCCAGCGAGCTGTGCAGCACCTCGTCGCGGCGGGCCGGGTGGAAGCGCATGGAGTCCACCCCGCGCGGCCACAGGCGCACCCGGGGCACGCCCTGTGCGGCCAGCTCCCGGGCGGCGGCGGTGGAGGGGGCGAGGGTGCGGTCCGCCGCGGTGTGCACGGCGCGCAGCCGCCGCCAGGCCGCCCCCGTGCCGGCGCCCAGGTACGTGCGGGCGTAGCGGCC
>NZ_JBEPFC010000161.1:0-16389 GCF_040301705.1 Streptomyces sp. NPDC000151
GTGCTCGCCCGCCAGCCGGGCGCCGACCGCCGCGTCCCCGGCCGGCGTGGAGTCGCCGCCCGGCGCCGCGCCCGCGATCCGCCGTCCGGTGGGGGAGAGGACCCAGGCGCGCAGGTCGAGGTCGGAGCCGAGCAGGTCCAGGACGACCTCGGGGCCGCCGCCCGCCGGGCCCGACGTCATCAGGCGGCGGTGCCGGTCGACGACCGCGGCCAGGTCGCCGGCCCGCTCGCCGGAGACCTGCCGTACGACGTACTCGGTGACCGTGGCGAAGGAGACCGACTCGGTGACGGAGAAGAGCGGCAGGCGGTGGCGCGCGCAGGCCGCGACCAGGTCCTCGGGGACCGGGCCCAGCTCCGCCGTGCCGGCCGCGAGACCGGCGACCCCGGCCTGGGCCAGGATGCGTACGAACGGCTCGGAGTCCTCCGGCGCGTGCCGCCAGGCGAGCCCGGAGAGCACGAGCTCGCCCCCCGAGAGGTAGCGGCTGGGGTCGCGCAGGTCGGTGGTCATCACGCCGCGGACCGTTCGGTCCAGCTCGTCCTCGCCCCCGAGCAGCCGCAGGCCCAGGGAGTCGGTTTCCAGGAGTGCGCGGAGCCGCATGGACGTCGCCCGCCGATCTTTCTGTCTGGTGTTGCCGGTGGAATACCGCGAGGTTGCCGGGCCCCGCTTTTCGTTCGAATCTACAAGACGGCCGCCCTGGCCAGCCAACCGCTTCATGGTTTCGGTGACTGCACCGGGTACCTGACTGGCACGTGTACTGGGTCACATCACGTAACAGAAACATGAACAACCGCTGAACAACTCCGGAGAAGAGAGCCACGCATGGACTTCCTTCGCCCCGCCAGCTGGGAGGAGGCGCTCGCCGCGAAGGCCGAGCACCCCACCGCTGTGCCGATCGCGGGTGGCACGGACGTGATGGTCGAGATCAACTTCGACCACCGCCGCCCCGAGTACCTGATGGATCTGAACCGCATCGGTGATCTGCGGGAGTGGGAGTCCGGTGCGGACACGGTACGGCTCGGTGCCTCCGTCTCGTACACCGAGATCATGGAGAACCTGCGCGCCGAGCTGCCGGGCCTGGCCCTCGCCTCGCACACCGTCGCGTCTCCGCAGATCCGCAACCGCGGCGGCGTCGGCGGCAACCTCGGCACGGCGTCCCCCGCGGGCGACGCGCACCCCGCGCTGCTGGCGTCCGGCGGCGAGGTCGAGGTGGAGTCGGTGCGCGGCCGCCGCATGATCCCCATCGACGAGTTCTACCTCGGCGTGAAGCGCAACGCCATGGAGCAGGACGAGCTGATCCGCGCCGTCCACCTGCCCAAGGCCACGGGCCCGCAGCAGTTCTCCAAGGTCGGCACGCGCAACGCCATGGTGATCGCGGTGTGCGCGTTCGGCATCGCGCTGCACCCGGAGACGAAGACCGTCCGTACCGGCATCGGCTCGGCCGCGCCCACCCCCGTACGCGCCAAGGAGGCGGAGACCTTCCTCGCCGCGGCGTTGGAGGAGGGCGGCCACTGGGAGTCCGGCGCGCCGGTTCCGCCGTCCGTGGCGAAGCAGTTCGCCCAGCTGGCGAGCGGCGCCTGCAATCCGATCGACGACGTGCGCGGCAGCGCGAAGTACCGCCGGCACGCGGTCGGCATCATGGCCCGCCGCACGCTCGGCTGGGTCTGGGAGTCCTACCGCGGCGACGGTCGCACAGCACAAGGAGGCGCACAGTGCGCGTGAAATTCACCGTCAACGGCCGCGAGCAGACGGCCGACGACGTCTGGGAAGGCGAGAGCCTGCTGTACGTGCTGCGCGAGCGGATGGGCCTGCCGGGTTCGAAGAACGCCTGCGAGCAGGGCGAGTGCGGCTCCTGCACGGTCCGCCTCGACGGGGTGCCGGTGTGCTCCTGTCTGGTCGCGGCCGGCCAGGTCGAGGGCCGCGAGGTCGTCACCGTCGAGGGCCTCGCCGACTTCGCGCAGCAGCGCGCCGAGCACGGCGGCTGCGCGACGGGCGCCTGCGGCGCCAAGGGCACGACGCTGGACCGGGCTAAGGGCTGGGCCGCCAAGCCGGCCGGTACGGGCGACAGCCGGACCGGCGAGCAGGTACCGCTCTCGCCCATCCAGCAGGCGTTCATCGACGCGGGCGCCGTCCAGTGCGGCTTCTGCACGCCCGGCCTGCTGGTCGCCGCCGATGAGCTGCTGGAGCGCAACAGCCAGCCCTCCGACGCCGACATCCGCGAGGCGCTGTCGGGCAACCTGTGCCGCTGCACGGGCTACGAGAAGATCCTCGACGCGGTCCGTCTCGCGGCCGCCCGCGGGGAGTCCGAAACCGCAGGAACGGGGGCCTGACCATGGCCGGAGTCACTCGGACACCCACCAACACGCCCACCGAGCTCACCCAGGGCAGCAATACCCCGGCCGGTATCGGGGCCTCCACCCTGCGGCCCGACGGCACGCTCAAGGTGACCGGCGAGTTCGCGTACTCGTCGGACATGTGGCACGAGGACATGCTGTGGGGCTACACGCTGCGCAGCACCGTCGCGCACGCCGAGATCCGCTCCATCGACACCTCCGAGGCGCTCGCCCAGGCCGGTGTCTACGCGGTCCTCACCTACGAAGACCTGCCGACCGCGGTGAAGAACTACGGCCTGGAGATCCAGGACACCCCGGTACTGGCCAACGGCCGGGTGCGGCACCACGGGGAGCCGGTCGCGCTGGTCGCCGCCGACCACCCGGAGACCGCCCGCCGCGCCGCCGCCAAGATCAAGATCGACTACGCGGAGCTGCCGGTCGTCACCGACGAGGCCTCGGCGACCGCCCCGGACGCGCCGCTGCTGCACCCGGGCCGCAACGACCACCACGCGGGCCACGTACCGCACCCGAACATCGTGCACCGCCAGCCGATCATCCGCGGCGACGCCGACGAGGCCGCCAAGCGCGCGGACGTGATCGTCAGCGGCGAGTACGACTTCGGCATGCAGGACCAGGCGTTCCTGGGCCCGGAGTCCGGCCTCGCCGTGCCGGCCGAGGACGGCGGCGTCGACCTGTATGTCGCGACCCAGTGGCTCCACTCGGACCTGCGGCAGATCGCGCCGGTGCTGGGCCTGCCGCCGGAGAAGATCCGGATGACGCTCTCCGGCGTCGGCGGCGCCTTCGGCGGCCGCGAGGACCTGTCGATGCAGATCCACGGCTGCCTGCTGGCGCTCCGTACCGGCAAGCCCGTGAAGATCGTCTATAACCGGTTCGAGTCCTTCTTCGGGCACGTCCACCGGCACCCCGCCAAGCTCTGGTACGAGCACGGCGCCACCAAGGACGGCAAGCTCACCCACCTGAAGTGCCGCATCGTGCTGGACGGCGGCGCGTACGCCTCCGCCTCCCCGGCCGTGGTCGGCAACGCCTCCTCGCTCGCCGTCGGCCCGTACGTCGTCGAGGACGTCGACATCGAGGCCATCGCGCTCTACACGAACAACCCGCCCTGCGGCGCCATGCGCGGCTTCGGCGCGGTCCAGGCGTGCTTCGCGTACGAGGCGCAGATGGACAAGCTGGCCAAGGCGCTCGACATGGACCCCGTCGAGCTGCGGCAGATCAACGCCATGGAGCAGGGCACGCTGCTGCCGACCGGGCAGCCGGTCGACTCGCCTGCCCCGGTCGCCGAGCTGCTGCGCCGCGTGAAGGCGATGCCGCTGCCGCCGGAGAACCAGTGGGAGACCACCGAGGGCGCCGACGTCCGCGCGCTGCCCGGCGGCCTGTCGAACACCACCCACGGCGAGGGCGTCGTCCGCGGCATCGGCTACGCCGTCGGCATCAAGAACGTCGGCTTCTCCGAGGGCTTCGACGACTACTCCACCGCGCGGGTCCGCATGGAGGTCATCAACGGCGAGCCGGTCGCGACCGTGCACACCGCGATGGCCGAGGTCGGCCAGGGCGGCGTGACCGTGCACGCGCAGATCGCCCGTACGGAGCTGGGCGTCCAGCAGGTCACCATCCAACCGGCGGACACCCAGGTCGGCTCGGCGGGCTCCACCTCCGCCTCCCGGCAGACCTACGTCACCGGCGGCGCGGTGAAGAACAGCTGCGAGGCCGTGCGCGAGCAGGTCCTGCAGCGGGGCCGGATCAAGTTCGGTACGTACCACCCGGCGTGGGCCACGGCCGAGCTGCTCCTGGAGGGCGGCAAGGTCGTCACCGACGGCGGCGAGGTGCTCGCCGACATCGTGGACGTGCTCGGCGAGGAGGCCGTGGAGGCGAACCTGGAGTGGCGGCACCGCCCCACCGAGGCGTTCGACCTGGAGACCGGCCAGGGCAACGGCCACGTGCAGTACTCCTTCGCGGCGCACCGCGCGGTCGTCGAGGTCGACACCGAGCTCGGCCTGGTGAAGGTCATCGAGCTGGCCTGCGCGCAGGACGTCGGCAAGGCGCTCAACCCGCTGTCCGTCGTCGGCCAGATCCAGGGTGGCACCACCCAGGGCCTGGGCGTCGCGGTCATGGAGGAGATCATCGTCGACCCCAAGACCGCGAAGGTGCGCAACCCTTCCTTCACCGACTACCTGATCCCCACCATTCTGGACACGCCCACCATTCCGGTGGATGTCCTCGAACTTGCCGATGAGCACGCTCCCTACGGGCTGCGTGGCGTCGGCGAGGCGCCGACTCTGTCGTCGACCCCGGCTGTCCTCTCCGCAATCCGGGCGGCGACTGGTCTGGCACTCACGAAGACGCCGGTGCGTCCGGAACACCTCACCGGCACGTGAGCCTCCGGGCGGTGCGGATGGTTTGGGGTGTCCTGTCCGTCCTCCCGCGGTTCGTACCGCCCGGAGTTTCCCCCACGTCAGCCCGGCCTCCTAGGATCCGTCCTCGGCGCCGCATCTGGCTGAAAAACGTTCGTCTCGGGCCGTCCCCCGGGTCGTGCGGCCCGTTCCATCCCAAATCTCACACTTCCCCCCTTGTGAGTGCCCCTATGAACCTTGGGAGATAGGCACCATGACCCAGCCCACCATCGAGCCGACCACGGCGGAGGACGCCGGCGCGGGTACGCGCCAGCCCTCCGGCCGGTCGTGGCTCGACCGGTACTTCCACATATCCGAGCGCGGCTCGACCCTCGGCCGGGAGCTGCGCGGCGGCATCACCACCTTCATGGCGATGGCGTACATCCTCCTCCTCAACCCCGTCCTGCTCAGTGGCAAGGACGCGGTCGGCGGCACCCTCCACCCGGGTGCCGTCATCACGGCCACGGCCTTCGCGGCCGCACTGGCCACGCTGCTCATGGGCATCGTCGGCAAGGTGCCGCTGGCCCTCGCCGCAGGCCTGAGCGTCTCCGGCGTGCTCGGCACCCAGGTGATCAGCGACATGTCCTGGCCGCAGGCCATGGGCATGTGTGTGATCTACGGCGTCGTGATCATGGTCCTGGTCATCAGCGGTCTCCGCGAGAAGATCATGAACGCGATCCCGCTCGGCCTCAAGCACGCAATCACCATCGGCATCGGGCTCTTCGTCACCATGATCGGCCTGGTCAAGGCCGGGTTCGTCGGCATCGGCAACGCCTCGGCGCCGGTCACCCTCGGCGTCCACGGCCACCTCAGCGGCTGGCCCGTCCTGGCCTTCTGCCTCACCCTCGTCATCATCTTCATGCTGCTGGCCCGCAACATCCCCGGCGCGATCCTGATCGGCATCGCCGTCGGCACCGTCTTCTCGCTGGTCGTCACCGCGATCTTCGGGCTGGGCGACAAGCAGTGGGGCCTGGCCACGCCCGCACTCCCGGACACCCTGGTCTCCACCCCGGACTTCAGCCTGTTCGGCAAGATCGAATTCGGCGGCTTCGCCGAGCTCGGCGCCACCACCGTGGCGATGGTCGTCTTCACCCTGGTCCTGGCCGGCTTCTTCGACGCCATGGCCACGATCATTGCGGTCGGCCAGGAGGCCAAGCTCGCCGACCACCTCGGCCGGATGCCGGGCCTGAACAAGGCGCTGCTCATCGACGGCGCGGGCGGTGCGATCGGCGGCGTCGCCGGCGCCTCAGGGCAGACCGTCTTCATCGAGTCCGCCAGCGGCGTCGGCGAGGGCGCCCGTACGGGCCTGTCGGCCACCGTCACCGGCCTGCTCTTCGGCGCGGCGCTGCTCTTCACTCCACTGGCGGAGATCGTGCCCGCCCAGGTCGCGTCCGCCGCGCTGGTCGTCATCGGCTCGATGATGATGCAGAACGCACGGCATGTGGACTGGAAGGACCGCTCCGTGGCGATCCCGGTCTTCCTGACCGTGGTCATCATGCCGTTCACCTACTCGATCGTGAACGGTGTGGCGGTGGGCGTGATCTCGTACTGCGCGATCAAGCTCGCGCAGGGCAAGTGGCGCGAGCCGGGTCCGCTGATGTGGATCCTGGCGCTGGTGTTCATCGCCAACTTCGCCTTCAACGACATCGGGTAGGGGAGACCCGCCGGCGCCGGGCACCGTGCCCGGACGGAGGCCGCATCGGCCCTCCGCGCAATCGCAGACAAGGAGCTGGACATGCTGGACATCGCCGAAGAGCTGAACCGGTGGGTCGAGCAGGGACGCGACTTCGCCGTGGCCACCGTGGTGGGCGTCGGCGGCAGCGCGCCCCGGCAACCGGGCGCCGCGCTCGCCGTCGACCGCGACGGCTCGGCGATCGGGTCCGTCTCCGGCGGTTGCGTGGAGGGTGCGGTGTACGAGCTGTGCCAGGAGGCCCTGGAGACCGGCACGCCGGTGCTCCAGCAGTTCGGGTACAGCGACGAGGACGCCTTCGCGGTCGGCCTGACCTGCGGAGGCATCGTCGACATCCTCGTCACCCCGGTACGCACGAACGCCCCGGAGCCATCAGAGGGGCCGGACGACCCCCCGGCCCCGGTGGACAGCACCTCCGGGACGCTCGTCGCGGCGGTGGCCGCCGCCGTCACCGCTGAGGCGGCGGCCCTCGCGCGCATCGTCTCAGGGCCCGCCGAACTCCTCGGCCGTGCCCTCCTCGTCCACGCCGACGGCAGCCGCACCGGCAGCCTCGGCGGCCATCCCGCACTCGACCGCACCGCGGTCGAGGAGGCCCGCGCGCTGCTGGACGCGGGCCGCACCACCACCGTCGAGATCGGCGCGGACGGCAGCCAGTGCGGCGCCCCGCTGACCCTCCTCGTCGAGTCCTCGGCCCCGGCCCCGCGGATGCTCGTCTTCGGCGCCATCGACTTCGCCGCCGCCCTGGTCAGGGCCGGCAAATTCCTCGGCTACCACGTCACCGTCTGCGACGCCCGCCCCGTCTTCGCCACGAAGCTTCGCTTCCCCGACGCCGACGAGATCGTGATCGACTGGCCGCACCGCTACCTCGACTCCCAGCAGCTGGACTCCCGCGCGGTGCTCTGCGTCCTCACGCACGACGCCAAGTTCGACGTACCGCTGCTGGAGCGGGCACTGAAGCTCCCCGTCGCCTACGTCGGCGCGATGGGCTCCCGCCGCACCCACCTGGACCGGCTGCGCCGGCTGCGCGAGGCCGGCCTGACCGACCTCGAACTCAACCGCCTGCGCTCCCCGATCGGCCTCGACCTCGGCGCCCGTACGCCCGAGGAGACGGCCCTGTCCATCGCCGCGGAGATCGTCGCCACCCGCCGCGGCGGTACCGGCGTGCCGCTCACCGGCGCACATACCCCGATCCATCACGACACATCGGTCACGACACGCCGTATCGGATCGGTTGCCTGAGGGCAGCAATACCGCTCCCGGTAAGCGAAGGATAAGATCGGCGGCCGGCCGTCCGCGCCATTCGTGGGCGGCTGTCGCCATGTCCGAGAACGAAGGAACACCGCACGATGAACTCGCCGGACGGACCACTCACCCCGATCTACGACCAGCTCATCAACGAGCAGGGTGACGTCGCCACCGAGGCGCGCGAGTACGCCCAGAAGACCGAGCAGGAAGCCACCGAGGTCCTGGACTTCCGCCTCCCGGGCCAGCCGTCTTCGGCGCAGTAGTTCCTACGGCGTCGCCGGTTCCTACGGCGTCGCCGGCACCCGGAGCGCCAGCAGCGCCACGTCGTCCTCGTTGGCCGCGTACAGGGCTCTGCTGATGAGCTGGTCGCAGAATTCGTCCAGGGAGCGGTCGGCGAGCGCCGCGGCGAAGCTGGCGAGCTGGTCCAGGCCCTCGCTCAGCGGCAGGCCACGGGCCTCGATCAGGCCGTCGGTGTACAGGACGACCGTGCTGCGCGGCGGGAGCGCCTGCTGGAAGTCGGTGCGCTCGGGCGACAGCTCGGTACCGAGCACCAGGTCGGCGGCGCCGTGCTCCAGGAAGCACACCCGGCCGTCGTCGTGCACCAGCAGCGGCGGCGGGTGCCCGGCGTTGGTCCAGCGCAGCTGCCAGTCGCCGGCCTGCGCCCGCTCGACCTGGGCCAGGATCATGGTGGCCAGCTGCACGTCGCTGATGTGGACGAGGGCCCGGTCCAGCCGGCCGACGGTGACGGACGGCGCCTCGGTGTGCTCCCAGGCGAAGGCCCGCAGCATGTTGCGCACCTGCGCCATGCAGGCCGCCGCCTGCAGGTCGTGGCCGACCACGTCCCCGATGACCAGCGCCGTCGTCCGGTCCGGCAGCCGGAACGCGTCGTACCAGTCGCCGCCGACCCGGGAGGCGTGCGGCGCCGGGTGGTAGCGCACCGTCATCTCCAGGCCCTCGATACGGGGCAGCGGCGGCAGCAGATGGCGCTGCATGGTCTCCGCGACCCGCCGCTGCCGCTCGTACAGCTGCGCGTTGTCCACGGCGAGCCCGGCCCGCCGGGCGATGTCGTCGACCAGCGCCAGTTCCGCCGCGTCGAAGGGCTTCTCCTGGTCCGTACGGACCAGGGTCAGCGCGCCCAGCACCTTGCCGGGGCCGCGCAGCGGCGCGATCACCGCCGACCGCATGCCGATCGCCCGGAACATCTGGCGCTGCTGGACGGCGATGCCGGAGTCCGGCGGCCCCGCGTAGTCCTCGGGCGTCACGATCCGGGGCGCCGCCCCGCGCAGTACCCGGGAAAGCGGCATCCGCGACCCCTCCTGCACCTGCGGCATCGGCCCGGTCAGCTCCTCCACCCGTACGTGCCGGCCGTCCACGTGGTGCACCACGGCCACCCGCCGCAGCTTGCCCTGCTCCTCCAGCAGATCGACCACCGCCCAGTCCGCCAGTCGGGGGACCACCAGCCGCACGAGCCGCTTCAGCGACTCGTCCAGATCGAGGGTGGAGGTGAGCACGGCGGTGGTCTCGGCGACCATCGTCAGCCGGTCGGCGAGGTCGGTCAGCGCCTCGAGGTTCTCCGGCGTCACCGGCGTGTGCGCCTCTTCCGGCGGCCGCTCGAAGAAGACCACGACCGCGCCGTCCGGGGCGCCGTCCACCTCGTACGGCACGGACATCCCGCCCACACAGATCAGCCCGCCGTCCCCGCGCGCGAACCACTGGCAGCCGTCCAGGGACACGGCCTGCCCGGCCAGGAACGCCTGGAGGAGCACGCAGTTCGGCCGGGGCAGCTGCGTTCCGTCGGGATTGCGGTGCAGCAGCTCGTGCGGGTCGGCGCCGAGCATGGCGGCGGCGGGGCGTGCCAGCAGCTCCTCGGCCTTGTCGTTGACGTGCGAGATCCGCCCGTAGCCGTCCTGGATGTAGACCCCGGCCGTCAGCCCCGCAGGCAGTACGGGCTCCGGCTCGCTCCCGGTCGCGGGATCCGACACGCCCGGCCCTCCTCACTGATGCCACCTGCACCGACGACCTCCTCCAGCGTCTCGCAGGATCGCCGTCGCGGCCTGCGCAGAGGGGGGACCCGAGTGGTGCGTACGGGGGAGCGGCGGGGCTAGGGCAGCAGGCCCGCGCGGCGCGCCGCGACCACGGCCTGCAGCCGGGTGTGGACGCCGAGCTTGCGCATCGCGGAGCGCAGATAACCCTTGACCGTCTCCGGGCGCAGCCCCAGCCGCTCCGCGACCGCGAGGTTCGTCGCGCCCGAGGCCACGCAGGAGAGCACGTCCACCTCGCGTGGCGAGAGCGTGACGGCGGGGTCCCGGCGGGTCCCGCCCGAGGCCGCGGCGAGCCGGCCGCAGGCCGCCAGCATCTCCTGCCGCAGCAGCGGATCGCCGACCCGCTGCGCCAGGGTGCGCAGCGCGCTGTGCGCCTCCCTGACCTCCTCCCACATCACCGGATCGGCGGCGGTCGGCTGCCGGGCCACCGACAGCAGCCGCTCCGCCTCGTCCTGCACCACCAGCGCCTGCTCCAGCTCCCTGGCCGCCTCCAGCGCGGCGGACAGCGGCCGGTCGCCCAGCTGCAACGGCTGCCGCAGCGCCCCGTACAGCACGCCGCGCACCCGCCGCCGCACCACGACCGGTACCGCCAGTACGGACTTCAGTCCCTCGGTGGCCACCGCCGCGTCGTACTCATGGCTGATCACCGCGGAGGAGTGGTAGTCGGTCACCGCGAAGGGCCGGGAGCGGGCCGCCGTCTTGCCGCCCAGGCCGTTGCCCGAGTGGATGGACAGCCCGCGCAGCGCGGTGGTGGCCGCGCCGGTCAGCTCGTTGATGCGGAACCGGCCCGTGCCGGACAGCAGGCCGCCGAACGCCACCGGCAGTCCGCTCGCCCTGCGCAGCCGCAGCAGCGCCGCCCTGACGTCCGCGGACCCGCTCTGCTCTGGCTCGTTCAGCACGCGCTAACCTCCGCTTCCCCCCATTCGGGGGTGGTGAGACCTGCGTCACCGATTACACGATGGCCGGAAGCCGCGGGGCAATGAGAACGACACATGGCGGACAGGCCCGGGACGAGGGCGACGGACGACGAGTACCGGGCTCCGTAGGTGTGCATAGGTGAGAAGTAGCCACGGGTAAGTGTTCCGGGTTCTGGATACGAGGAGAGCAGCATGCGGGTACCCATGACCATCGCGGACTTTCTGGACCGGGCGGAGGCGGGGTTCGCCAACGGCCCGGGCGTGGTGGACGAGCCGGATCAGCCCGGGCCGCCGGTGCCCGATGCGACGTACGGCCGGTTCGGCGAGCGGGTGCGGGCCTGGCAGGCGGGGCTCGACGCGCTCGGCGTCGGCGAGGGCGAACGCGTGGCGGTGGTCAGCCACAACTCGACCCGCCTCCTTGAGCTGCTGTTCGCGGTGCCGATGAGCGGCCGCATCTGCGTACCGGTCAACTTCCGCCTCAAGCCCGAAGAGATCGACTACATCGTGCGGCAGAGCGGCGCCTCCGTCCTGCTCATCGACCCGGAACTGGACGCCGCGCTGTCCGACGTCAAGGCCCGCCACCGCTTCGTACTCGGCGAGCAGACCGAGACGGAGCTGATGCGCTTCGGCATCGCACCGCGCCCGTGGTCGTACCCGGACGAGGACGCCACCGCGACCATCAACTACACCTCCGGCACGACCGCCCGCCCCAAGGGCGTCCAGCTCACCCACCGCAACATCTGGGTCAACGGCCTGACCTTCGGGCTGCACACCCGCGCCTGGGAGCGCGACGTCTATCTGCACACGCTGCCGATGTTCCACTGCAACGGCTGGGGCATGCCGTACGTGATGGCCGGCCTCGGCGCCAAGCAGGTCGTACTGCGCAAGGTCGACGGCACCGAAATCCTGCGCCGCGTCGAGGAACACGGCGTCACGCTCATGTGCGGTGCGCCCGCGGTGTGGAACATGGTCCTGGACGCGGCGGCGAACTGGGACGGCGAGATCCCCGGCCGCGACCGCGTCCGCATCGTCTGCGCGGGAGCCCCGCCGCCCAGCCGCACGATCCAGCGCATGAACGAGGAACTGGGCTGGGAGTTCACCCAGATCTACGGCCTGACCGAGACCTCCCCGGTCCTCACCTTCAACCGGTCCGGCGCCGCCGACGCGGACCTCCCCGCCGAGGAGCGGGCCCGCAAACTCTCCCGCGCGGGCCTCCCCGCCCTCGGTACCAAGCTGCGGATCTCCCCCTCCGGCGAGGTCCTGGCCCGCTCGAACACCGTCCTGGAGGGCTACTGGGACAAGCCCGAGGAGACCGAAGCGGCCCTGGAGGACGGCTGGTTCCACACGGGCGACGGCGGCACCCTCGACGAGTCCGACGGCCACCTCACCATCTCCGACCGCAAGAAGGACGTCATCATCACGGGCGGCGAGAACGTCTCCTCGATCGAGGTGGAGGACACCATCTTCAGCCACCCCGCCGTCGCCGAGGTCGCCGTCATCGGCGTACCGCACGAGAAGTGGGGCGAGACCATCAAGGCCCTGGTCGTCCTCGTCGAAGGCGCCACGGCCCAGGAGGCGGACATCATCGCCCACTGCAAGCAGCACATGGCGGGCTACAAGGCCCCCACCACCGTCGAGTTCCGCGATGCCATCCCCCGCACGGCCACCGGCAAGATCCAGAAGTTCAAGCTCCGCGAACCGTACTGGTCGGGCCGCGACCGCGGCGTCAACTGACCGCTCCGGCACGTGCGTTCCGCGGCAGCGCCCCCGCCGCCGCGGAAAGCACCATATGGATGTGATGTCACGTATTGCCGCCCCTGCCGGTCTCACTAAATGGACGCAGGCAATTTCGTGCTTTTCTACGAGCGGGGAGCGAGGGGTTCGGATGCGTAGCTTCGAATTCCTGCTCGGGTAGGGGTATTTCACCCGCAGGTGTCCCAGTTTTTCCGTTGAACGTGAAATTAATGAACAACGTCGGCCGGTCGACCCCGGAGGGTCGGCCGGTGTTCTTTGTGAACTGCTTCACATCGGAAGATGATCTTGCCCTGTTAGCCTTCCGAGGCACGTAACGAAACAGTGGGGGATAACAGTGCGTTATCGGCTGTTCGCTGCGCAGGGGTACATCACCGAACCCTTTATGCGCAGCTATGAAGATCTGCCTGCCGACGTACATCTGCGAGACGGCCATCATTTCCGTTACCGCGCGTTCGGAAAGGCTCGCGTCAAGGGCGAGATGCTGCTGTGGGAAGAGGACACCTCCTTCTTTCAGAGCGACGCGATCAATGAGTACGCGGGCGGCATGGACCGGCGATTCGCGCCGCTGGGCGACCCGGCCAAGGAGTTTGCCGAGGGGCTCGTGAACGCTCCTGCCATCCGCGAGCTGGCCGCCGCCGAGGAGTTCGAGATCGGCTGCCACCAGATCCGCATCACGGCGGCGGACGACCGGCCGGGATTCCCGGCCCCGGAAGGGTTTCACCAAGACGGGTACGACCTGATAGCCGTGACCTGTGTGGCGGCCGAGAACGTGAGCGGCGGAATTTCCCTGGTGCGGGAAAATGCCGCGGCCGGCGAAATCATTCTGGAGCGGGTGATGGCCCCCGGCGAATCCCTTTTCCTGGCGGACCGGGAAGTCAAGCACTACGTCAGCCCCATCACGCCGAAAATCCCGGGTGAACCCGCCTACCGCGACGTAGCCGTCATTACCTTTTCCCTCGGAGAGCAGGCCCAGTGAGCATCGCGCCGTACACCATTCAGGACTGGCTCTTCAGCCGCGCACAGGGCCGGTTCGACCTGGACCTCGCGGAGAGCGGCGTCCAGTTCCAGCTGCTGCGGGACGTACCGCTGGAGCCCGACTGGGAGATGGACTACAGCCTCGACCGCGGGACGCACGAACTGCGCGCTCGGATCGGGGCGTTGTACGACGACGCTCAGGCCCCCGGCGCTCCCGTACAGGAGGACCGCCGCGATGTCGTCGTGACGCACGGCGCCCAGGAAGCCCTGTACCTGCTCTACCGGTCCGCCCTGCGGCCCGGGGACCACGTGATCACCACAGCGCCCGGCTGGCAGCAGGCCTGGGAGGTCCCCGCCCACGTGGGCTGCGAGGTCACGGTGCTCGACTGGCGCCCCGGCGCTCCCTTCGACGCCACGGCCCTGGAGCGCGCCGTGCGCCCCGAGACCCGGATGCTCATCCTCAACAGCCCGGGCAACCCCTCGGGGCGCCTGCTGACACAGGCCGACTGGGACGCCGTACTCGACGTGGCGCGCGCCCACGACCTGCTGGTGGTGAACGACGAGGAGTACCTCCTCGACTTCGCCGATTCCGTCACGCACCGCCATGAGCGCTCGGTCTCCGTCTCCGGACTGTCCAAGGTCTACGGACTGCCGGCGCTGCGCGTGGGCTGGGCCAAGGGGCCCGCGGACATCATCGAGCAGATGGTCAACTACAAGCGGTACACCACGGTCTCCAACTCCCTGGTGTGGGAACGGGCCGCGGCCCGCGTCCTCGCCGACCGGGAGCGGCACCTGAAGCGCTACCACACGCTGGTGGACGGCGGCCGCGCACGGCTCGAGGCGTTCGCCGCGGAGCACGCGGACACTCTCGAACTGGTACGGCCGGAGAACACGCCGTTCGCCTGGCTGCACCTCAACACCACCGTCTCCTCGCAGCAGTTCGCCGAGGAACTGCTGGAGAAGCGGCGCACGCTCGTCATGCCCGCCGAGGTCTTCGGATCCGAGCGGGGGCTGCGCATCAGCTACGCCCGCCCGGCCGACGTGCTCGACGAGGGGCTGCGGCGCCTCTCGGCACAGCTGGCCGAATCCGCGTGAGGCAGCGGGCGGCGCGCCGGAGAGCGCGCCGCCCGCACCGGGCAATGTACGAGCAATTCGACGCAAGGGATGGATGACGCGTGCTGGACGAACGCGTGACAGCCGGGACGGCCCGCGCCTCCTTCCATGAGGACCTGGCCGTCGCGGCGAGGCTGACCGTGCCCGTGGCGATGGGTTACCTGCCGCTCGGGGCCGCTTTCGGCATTCTGCTCGTCAGCCAGGGACTCCCCTGGTTCTGGGCGCCGACGACCGCGCTGGTCGTCTTCGCCGGGTCACTGGAGTTTCTCGCCGTATCGATGGTGACCTCCGGCCTCGGCCTGGCGGCCATCGCCATGACCACATTCCTGGTGAACTTCCGGCACGTCTTCTACGGGCTGTCGTTCCCGCTCCACCTGCTGACGGGCCGGCTGCAGCGCGCTTACGGCGTCTTCGCCCTCACCGACGAGACGTACTCACTGCTCGCCGCCAACCCCGACCAGGAGCTCAACGGGCGCCGCATCACCCTCATCCAGCTCCTCAGCCACGGCTATTGGGTGACGGGCAGCCTCGCCGGCGCCCTGGCCTCGTCGGCGCTCCCGGAGGACATCGACGGCATCGAGTTCGCGCTCACCGCCCTGTTCGTCGTCCTGGCCTGGGACCACGGCCGCAAGAAGGCGAATCTCCGGCCCGTCCTGTACGGCCTGGCGGCTTCGCTGGCGGCCGGACTCGTGGGGGGCGACCAGTTCCTCACGGTGGCCGTGATCGCCTTCCTCCTCCTGCTGGTTGCCGACTACACACTGTCGAGGTCCAAGCGTGCCTGAACCGTCCTACGTCGTAGCGGCCATCGCCATCATGAGCGCGGTGACCCTCGCGCTCCGCGCGGCGCCCTTCGTAGTCTTCCGCAACGCGACGGGCTCGCCGCTGCTGCAGTACCTGCGCAGCGCGCTCCCCCCGGGGATCATGGTCATTCTCGTGGCGTACAGCGTGCAGTCGGTCGATTTCACCAGCCCGCCGTACGGAGCCCCCGCACTGGCCGGCATCGCGGTCTGCGGCGCCGTCTACCACTGGCGCAACAGCCCCCTGCTCGCCATCGTCCTGGGCACCGCCACCAACATGGGCCTCGTGCACGTGCTGTGAGGAGACCGATGAAGAGCATCGTCATCATCGGCGGCGGTGCCACGGCCGTGTGCGCCTTCCGCGCCGTCACCGAGGCCGAGGACATCGCCGCCGTCCGGTTCGTCGCCCCCGGACCCATCGGCATCGCCGGCGCGTTCGGCTCGGGTGACCTGCGTGCCCTGTGCAACACCTCCGTGGACGTCACCTCGCTGTCCCCGGACGGGGAATCGGGGCTGCTGAGCTACCTCGCCGCGCGCGGCTGGCCGGTCCACCGCGACGACTTCGTACCCCGCTTCCTGGTCACCCAGTACCTCAGGGAGAGCTTCCAGCGGCTACGGGACGACTGTGTGCGCCGCGGCACGCGCGTCGCCCACGTACGAGGGCGTGCCCTCCGCGTCACCGGGCTGCCGGGGGACTACCGGGTCCACCTCGCGGACGGCAGGGTACTGCCCGCGACGGACGTCCTCGTCTGCGTCAACGGAACCTCGACGGCGCACCCCGAGTACCTCGTCGGGCACCACCCGGCCGACCGGCTGTTCACCACGCCCTACCCCCTCGGCGCGCTGCGCCGCATACCGGCCGGGGCGCGCGTACTGGTGGCGGGCACCAAGCTGTCGGCCATCGACGCCGCCCTCGTGCTGTGCCGTCGTGGCGTGCACACGGTCATGACCTCGCCCTCGGGAGAACTGCCCGCCGTCCGCACCCGCTTGCGCCGACACCGCGGGACCGGTCTCGCGGCCGAGTTCCGGAGCCTGCTGGCGGCCGGAGCCGGTCCGCAGGAGCTGCTGCGGCCGGTGGCACGCCGCATCCGCCGCCGGCCGGGCGGCGACCGGC
>NZ_JBEPFC010000162.1:0-16233 GCF_040301705.1 Streptomyces sp. NPDC000151
CTTGCCGGGCACCGGCGCCGCGAGCTTCGCGCCGGCCGCCAGCGCGGCCGCTGCCGTGCGCTCCGCCGGCTCCGCCCACGGGTGCGGCGCGAGGTTGAAGGTGCCCCAGTGGATCGGCAGCAGGACGCCCTCGGGGCTGCCGCCGCCGAGGTCGAGGTGGGCGCGCAGGCCCTCTTCGGGCGTCATGTGGATGTCGGGCCAGAACTCCTCGCTGTACGCGCCGATCTGGATCATCGTGACGTCGAACGGGCCGTGCGCCTCCCCGATCTCCGCGAAGCCGCCGAAGTAGCCGGTGTCGCCGCTGTGGTACACGCGGTGCTCGGGCCCGGCGACCACCCAGGACGCCCACAGCGTGTGCTGCGGGCCGCGCAGTCCGCGCCCGCAGAAGTGCTGGGCCGGGGTGGCGGTCAGCGTCAGCTCGCCCACCCGCGTCGACTCGTGCCAGTCCAGCTCGGTGATCCGCTCCGGCGGTACGCCCCAGTACTCCAGGTCGGCGCCGATGCCGAGCGGCACGACGAAGGCGGTGCCGGTGGCGATCAGGCCCTGGATGGTGGGCATGTCGAGGTGGTCGTAGTGGTCGTGCGAGATGACGACGGCGTCGACCGGCGCCAGCTCCTTCAGCAGCAGTGGCACGGGGTGCAGCCGCCGCGGGCCGACCCAGGTGAACGGCGAGCAGCGCTCGCCCCAGACCGGGTCGAACAGCACCCGCTGCCCGTCGATCTCCGCCAGCACGCTCGAATGACCCATCCAGGTGATGCGCAGCCCGGAGGCGGGCGGCCGGGCCCAATCGGCGGCGGTCGGGCGGTGCACCGGGATCTCGCCCACGGGCGCCCTGCGCAGCCGGCCGTCCCTGCTCAGCTGCGTACGGACCATGGGCAGGGTCGAGCCCTGGAGCAGTTGCCGGGTGACGACCGGGTTGCGGAACTGTCCGTCCACGAATTGCGGGGAGCGGCGGATCCTGGCCAGGCGCTCTCCTGTGGGCACGGCGCCGAATGCGGCGGTGCGCCACGAGCCGGTACTCATGCGCCAAGAGCGGGGAGCGGTCACGACACCTCCAGGTTCGGGACGGTCGGCGGTCTGCGGGCCCGGCGGCCGGCCGGCTGCCGGTCCCCGGGACCGGGCGGTCGGCCACGACCGCGGTGTCGCACCGCCCGGACACAACACCATCACCCTCAACGGACAACCGCGCGACCGGCCCGGGCATTCCGCGTACCGCCGGACGGGGGACCGCTACCCAGTCGGACGGCGGAGAAGTCGTGGCGGAGGAGGGAAGTCCGGTCCGGGTGGGCACCGAGTGCCTTACGGGGACGGTGTGGCCTGCGGGAAGTCGTAGCGGCGGTGCTCGCCGACGGGCCGGTAGCCGAGCCGCTCGTACAGGGCCGTACTGGTGCGGTTGGCGGCGTCGGCGAAGAGGAGCACCTGCTCGGCGCCGGCCGCGAGCGCGCCCCGCGACACCGCGGCCGTGGCGCCCGCCGCATAGCCGTTGCGGCGCAGCGCGGGCGGGGTGTAGACGGGGCCGACCCGGGCCATGCCGCCGACCGTGCGGGTGACGCCGGCGAGGGACGCCGGGCGCCCGTCGGCCTCCCAGAGCGTGAGCCCTCCGTAGGACAGCCGGTCGTCGACCGCGCGGTCGTGCCCGTCCGGCTCGCCGCCGCCGCTCTCGCGCGCGAACGCGCCCCACCAGTCCACGAGGAGGCCGCGGTCGGCTGCGGTGGCGGTACGGGCGCTGCCGCGCGGCGCCGGGTCCGGCGGGGCCGGCTCATCCAGGCGGTAGAGCCGCAGGTGGGTCCTCAGCCGCGCGGCGCGGCCCGTGCGGCGCTCCCAGGCGGCGGTGAACGCGTCGGCGGCGGGCCGCGCGCCGTTGACCCCGCCGACCGGCAGCGGCCCGGCCGCGAGGACGTCCAGGAGCTCGGCGGCGGCCCGGTCCGGCATCGGCGAGAGCACCGGCGGGCGGGGCGCGGTCCACAGGAAGGCGCCCGTGATGCGGCCGTCCGGGTCGCGCCACCAGCCGTACCGGGGTGGCCGGTCACCGTAGGCCGCCGGGCCCGAGGCGGCCAGCGTGGCCGTGACGCCGAGCAGCACCGTGTGTTCGGCGGGGCGAGCGCGCAGGAAGCCGCCCGCGGCGGTCAGAAACGTGTCGAGGTCGTCCGTCGTCGTCCAGCTCATGGTCCAGCGTGCCGCCGGTCCCGGCGGGTGCGCATCCGCTTTTTCAGCGGGCGGCCCGCTCCAGGGCGCCGACGCGCAGCGTGAGGTTGACGCGGCCCTTCAGGCCGAGCGCTGCGGGCGCGGTGCCGGGGGCGGTGCGGGGCACGCCGTGGTACGCCCACCGGGACGGGCCGCCGAACACGAAGAGGTCGCCGCTGCGCAGCTCGACGTCGGTCCAGGGCCGGTTGCGGTGCTCGGCGTTGCCGAACCGGAAGACGCAGGTGTCGCCGAGGCTGACGGAGATCACGGGCGCGGCGGAGTGCTCGTCGATGTCCTGGTGCATGCCCATCCGGGCGTCGTCGCCGTAGAAATTGAGCAGCGCGATGTCGTACGGCTCGTCGGCCGCGTACGGCGCCGCGCCGTCCCCGGCGCCGTACGCCGCCCGCAGCGCCCGGTCTGCGAGCGCGCGGAGCCGTTCGGGGAAGGGCTTCACGGGCGCGCCGTCGCCGTCCACGACGGTACGGGTGTAGGCGTACGGGTAGGAGTGCCGGCCCGGGCAGCCGGGGTTCTCGCGGACCGCGCGGCCGCAGTCCGGGCAGCGGGGCACCGCGCTCCAGTGCCAGCCGAGGCAGACCTGACGGACGGACATCACGCCGCCGCCCGGTGTCCGTACGGTCCGCAGCCCGGCCGGCGGCATGGCCCACCCCCGGCACGCCGCCAGCAGCTCCCGCTGCTCCTCCGAGTCCAGCCAGTCCGGCACGTGTACCGCGCCGGGCGCCACCTCCGTCCGCTCGCGCGGGAACACCTCGCGCGGGAACAGTCCGTCCGCTTCGCCCTCCATGTCTCCATCATCCCTCGGGCCGCGTGGAGTCGGGTATCGGCCAAGTGGCGCCGCGCCCGGCGGCCCGTGGGAGCGGGTCCCGCGCGCTGAGCAGCACGCGGGGGCGGGCCCGCAGGGCGGACCGCACGGGGCGGGTGCGGCGCGGGAGCTGTCCGGAAAGCGGTGGTGGGGGCGGCGGCGCGCACGTCCCGGCGGGTGACGGGGTAGTGACTTGCCGTTGCGCGGGGTGCGTGGCGTCTACACTCCCCGAAGCGGCCCCAATGGGCCGTTATCGGTCTCACCAGCCAGGGATTCAAGGACACTTGTGACATTCCAGCAGGGACTCCACCAGGACACCCGGCCGACGCAGCCGTACGACGTGCTGGTCGTCGGCGGATCGGGTGTGGACACGATCGTCCGGGTCGGCGCACTGCCGGTTCCGCAGGCCGACTCCTTCGCCGTGCCGCCGATCCGGGAATGGGCCGGGCATACGGGCACGGGCGTCGCGCTCGGCTGTGCGGCGCTCGGGCTGTCCACCGCGTTCGTGGACTTCATCGGTGCGGACCACGAGGGCGAGCTGGTCAGGGAGCGGCTGAAGGGCACCGGCGTCGACTTCGATCCGTTGACCTCCCCGCACGGGACCCGCCGCGCGGTCAACCTCGTCTCCCCCGACGGCCGCCGCACGTCCTTCTACGACGGCCGGGACCCGCTCGATCTGCGGATGCCGGCGGACCACTACTTCCCGTATCTCCGCCGGACCCGGCACGTGCATCTGTCGATCATGCACTTCGCGCGGTTCCTCTTCGACGACATCGCGGAGCTGGGCGTACCGGTCTCCACCGACCTGCACGACTGGGACGGGCTGGCCGACCACCACCGGGAGTTCGCGCTCCGCTCGGACCTGGTGTTCCTCAGCGCGGCGGGCGCCGGGGAGCGGATCGGCGCGGTGATGCGGGAGATCCTGCGCGAGGGCCGGGCCGAGGCGGTGATCGCCACGGCGGGCGCGGGCGGCGCGTATCTGCTCACGCCGGACGACTCCACCCCGCGGCACGTCCCGGCGGCCGTGCCGGGGGCGCCGGTGGTGGACAGCAACGGCGCGGGCGACGCATTCGTGTGCGGCTTCCTGCACGGCCGGCTGGCCGGGCACGACCTGGAGGAGTGCGCCCGGCTGGGTACGGTCGCGGGCGCGCACGCCTGTACGTCGGAGGGCACGCACACCGCGCTCATCACGGCGGCCGAACTGCTGGCGGCGGCGGAGGAAGAGGAGGAGCCCGCTACGGAGGTGCGGACCCCTTCGCTCACTCCGTGAGGTTCACTCCTTGATGCCCACCCCGCCGTAGAAGATCGTGTTGTTGATCTCCTCGGCGGTGGGCACCGGGCCGTCCGGGCGCCACAGCGGGACCCGGACGACGCCCGGCTCCTGGAGCCGGAACGGCCCGAAGAGCCGCTGGACCGCGGCCCTGTCGCGGAGGTTGAGCGTGGCGGTGGCGTTCTTGTAGACGTTCAGGACGCCGTCCCGCGCCGCCTCGTCCGTGCGGCCTGCCGCGTACTCCTCGTACGGCTCGCCCGTGGCGTGCGAGAGGATCAGCCGGCTGCCGGCGGGCAGTGCGCCGGCGAGCGCCGCGACCACGCCGGCCGGGTCCTCGTCGTCGCGCAGGAAGTGCAGTACGGCGACGAGCAGCACGGCCACCGGCCGGTCGAAGTCGATCAGCGAGCGGACCGCCGGGTCGGCGAGCAGCGTCTTCGGGTGGCGGACGTCGCCGAGGACGAAGCCGGTGCCCGGCGTGTTGGTGAGCCGGGCGCCCGCGTGGGTGGCCACGATCGGGTCGTTGTCGGCGTAGACCACCCGCGCGTCCGGGGCGGCCGCGCGGGCCACTTCGTGGGTGTTGGGCGAGGTGGGGATGCCGGTGCCGAGGTCGAGGAACTGCCGGATGCCGGCGCCCGCCGCGTCCCGTACGGCGCGCTGCATGAAGGCGCGGTTGGCGCGGGCGCTGTCGCGGACCTGCGGGTGGGCGCGGATGACCTTGTCGGCGGCCTCGCGGTCGGTCTCGTAGTTGTCCCAGCCGCCGAGGTAGTAGTCGTACATCCGCGCGGGATGCGGCCTGCTGGTGTCGATCTCGTCCGCCGTGAAGCCCTGTTCCGGCGGCAGGCTGTGGCCCGTCAGGGGGCTGTGCTCCACCGGGACGTCCGGGTCCGCGGGGAAGTCCTGGCCCGCCGGGCAGGTCCGGTCGCTCATGCCGTCCTCCGGTTCCCGCAGCCGCCGGGCGCCGCGTGCAGCAGGAAGTCCGCCTCGCCGGCCTTCGCGCCCCGGATGAAGCTCTCGATCTCGCCGTGGGTGTAGATCAGTGCCGGGCCGTTGGGGTCGGTGGACTGGCGCAGCGCCACCCGGCCGTCCTTGAGTCTCATCGCCTCGACGCACTCGCCGCCGTTGCCGCCGCTCCACGGCTTGTGCCAGCCCTCGCTGCCCAGCTCGCTGGCGGGCATGCCGTTGTAGATGCGTATGCGATCCATGGTTCAGATCTCCTTGCGAAAGCCACTCAGAAGGGCTGCGGTGCGGTGTGCGGGCGCGGCCTGCGCGCACATCCGGTCCAGCGCCTCCAGGAACTGCGAGACGTCGCCGCGCTGATCGAAGTACACGGCGCCGACCAGGCTCTCCGCGTACGCGATGTCGGGCAGCTCCGGGATGGGGAACCGGAAGATGTGGAACGGCCCGTACATGGCGGGGTGCGGGCCGGTGGCGAAGGGGATGACCTGCAGCCGTACGTTGGGCAGTTCGGTGGCCTCGATCAGCCGGTCGAGCTGCTCGCGCATGACGCCCGCGCCGCCGACCGGGCGGCGCAGCACGGTCTCGTCCAGCACGGCCCACAGCATGGGCGCGTTGTCGCGGCGGAGCAGCGACTGGCGTTCCATGCGCAGGTCGACGGAACGGTCGATCTCCTCGGCGGCGGTGTGCGGCATCCCGGCGCGCAGCACGGCGCGCGCGTAGCCCTCGGTCTGCAGCAGGCCGGGTACGTAGTGCGGCTGGTAGGCGCGGATGAGGTTGGCGGCGCTCTCCAGGCTGACGTACGCGCTGAACCAGTCGGGCAGTACGTCCCGGAAGCGGTGCCACCAGCCGGGGCGGTTGGCCTCCCGGGCGAGGGCGATGAAGGTCTCGCTCTCCTCCGCGTCGGTGACGCCGTAGGTGGCGAGCAGCTTCTCCACGTACGGGATCTTCAGCCCGACCTCGGCCTTCTCCATGCGGCGTACGGTCGCGTGCGTGACGTCCAGCGCCTCGGCGGCCTGTTCGAAGGAGAGTCCGGCCTTCTCGCGAAGGTCCTGCAGCCTCTTGCCGAGGACTACCCGCAGGACGGTCGGCGCCCCGCCCGACCGTGCGTCCACCACTTGTGATCTCCTCCAACTGAGTTACGTGCTCAGCAGTGTGTCATGCCATCAGAAGCGCGAACAGACTGTCATGGCGATTCTGCAATTTACAGAATGGTCCTTGCCAAGCTTGTTCAACATCGCACATAGTTGCGGAGTGCCTTCCTCCCACCACGCGGAATCGTTAAGGGGATGCGGCGGCGTGGCCGTCCAAGTCCTCAGCGACGCCTTCCAATTGCCGGCTCTGCGCACCTCCGTTCCGGAGGCCCGCCGAAGAGTCACGACCGCGCTGCGGGAATGGGGCGCCACCGAGCAGCTGCGCGACGACGCCGAGCTGGTGGTCTCGGAGCTGTTCACCAATGCCGTGCGGCACACCGACAGCGAGCGGGTCTCCTGCGAGCTGACCCTCGACGGGGCGCGGCTGCGCGTGGCGGTCACCGACCAGGGGCACAGCGACTCCCGGCCGCAGGCCCAGCCGCGCAGCACGGACCGGGAGTGCGGGCGCGGCCTGCTGCTGGTCGGCGCGGTCTCCGAGGACTGGGGCGAACGGCCCGCCGACGCCGGCCGGGGCCGGGTCGTATGGGCGGACCTCGCGTACTAGCGGGCGGCCTGTGCCGGGACGGCCGCCTGGGCGAGCGCGGCCGCGTCGGCCTCCAGCAGCGCCAGCTCGGGCCGCTTCGCCGTGACGTGGTCGCCGGAGGACTCGCCGCGCAGCCGCCGCCCGATCCACGGCACGAGGTGTTCGCGCGCCCAGTGGATGGTCTCGCGACGGGCGTCGGCCGCGCTGCGCGTCTCCGGCGGCCAGGGCTGGTCCGGCTCGGCCGGCACGTCCAGGCCGAGCACCTGGGCCGCGCGCAGCGCCACCCGGGTGTGCCCGTCGGGCGAGAGGTGCAGCCGGTCGTCGCTCCAGGCGCGGCGGTCCTGCACGGACTTCAGCGACCACAGGTCCAGGACCGGGCAGTCGTACTGGTCGGCGATGGCCCGGACATGGGCGGTGTACGTGGCGATCTTGCCGCGCAGGTGCTTGAGCACGGGGATGTCACGGGTGTCGAAGCCGGTGCACAGCAGGACCGTGCCGACCGACTCCTTGAGGTCCGCGACGGCGGCGGCGTAGCGCTCGGCAACGTCGTCCGGGTCGGAGCCGGGCCGCAGGATGTCGTTGCCGCCGGCGCAGAACGTCACCAGGTCCGGCCCGAGCTCCTTCGCGCGCGGGACCTGCTCGGCGACGATCGGGTCCAGGAGGCGGCCTCGTACGGCGAGGTTGGCGTACCGGAAGTCGTGCTCCGGGCGGCGGTCGGAGAGCAGGACCGCGAGCCGGTCCGCCCACCCGATGAACGTGCCGTCCGGACCGGGGTCGCCGACGCCCTCGGTGAAGCTGTCCCCGACGGCCGCGTACGACCCGAACAGGTCACTTTCGCTGCTGCTTATCTTCTTCGAATCCTCTGCCACGTCAGGACATACTTCACCTTCAGGAGTGACCTACGCCACCGTAACCATGGGTTGACGACAGGTGATGATCGCCACTCAGTCAAATTCTGCCCAAGTCGGAATACGAGTGGACAGCAGCCCCGCGCCGAGACGGACGCCGAGCGCCCCCACCGCAACCCCATACGGTCACGATCAGTGGCCGGACGAGCTAGTTGCCTATTGCACCAGTGCCGTATGGTCGAAACAGCCCGCTCGCCGACGAGCAGCGTCGGCGGCCGACGTAAAAGGAGCGCGCCCGTGACGACGCAGCAGCCGCCCCAGGTCCGGTCGACCGAGCCCCTGCTCACAGAGGTGCGCAACTTCCGGGACGTCGGCGGACTGCCGACGGTCGACGGGCGGCGGGTGCGGCAGGGACGGCTCTTCCGCAGCGGTCACCTGGCGCACGCCACGGAGGCGGACGCCGCCTTCCTCGGCACGCTCGGCCTGCACACGATCTTCGACTTCCGTAACGCCGCCGACATCAAGCTCGAGGGCCCGGACGTCACCCTGCCCGGCGTGCGGCACGTCAACATCCCGCTCACCGACCCGGCCGACGGCGCGGAGTTCTGGGCGATGGTGCGCGACGGCGAGCTGGACCAGCTGCGCGCGGCGCTGGGCGACGGGCAGGCGGCGGGCCGGATGGCGCGCACGTACCGGCACATCGTCTCGACCCGCACCGCCGACCACAGCCGGGTGCTGCACTCCATAGCCGAGGAGAGCGTGCCGGCGCTGATGCACTGTGCGGCCGGCAAGGACCGCGCGGGCCTGTCCATCGCGGTCACGCTGCTCGCGGTGGGCGTGGAGCGGGAGGCCATCGAGGCGGACTACCTGGAGTCCAACGACCCGCGCCGGCGGTACAAGGTGCGCCGCTCCGACCGCTCGCAGGCCGGCATGTCCGAGGAGGTCATGGCGCTGCTCGCGCCGCTCTTCGACGCCCGCGCCGAGTACCTGCACGCGGCCTTCGACACCATCGAGTCCACCTGGGGCTCGACGGAGACGTACCTCACCGAGGGCCTGAAGCTCACCCCGGAGACCCGCGGCCGACTCCGCGAACGGCTGCTGGAGGACTGACGGCCGCGCGGCAGCGCTCTCGAAGGGCCGGTACCCATGAGGGGCCGGCCCTTCAGCGTGTGTCGGGGCGGGCCACCCAGCCCGCGGCGAGGACCAGGCCGGTGTCCCGCTGCACGGCCAGGAAGCCGAAGGGACGGTCGAAACGCGCCTCGACCTGCCGGGTCCGGTACGGCGGGGTCATCGGCGCGCCACCGGGGGCCGCGGCGATGGCGGTGACCGCGGCGGCGCGGAAGCCCAGGGCGCCGAAGGTCGCGGTGGCGGACTGGCGGGCCGCGGAGACCGCCAGCGGGTACGCGCTGATGCCGGGGAAGTGACCGCGTGCGGCGTTCTGCGCGCTCTCCAGTCCGAACAGCGCCGCCCGGCCGAGCAGATCGTGCTCGGCATCGACGGTGAAGGCGACGGAACGGACCGCGAGGGTCGGCTCCGTGTCCCAGCTCGGCACGGTGGTGACGCGGAGACCCGGGCCGACCGCGTCGCCCTCGGGCAGCGCGTCTCCGTACGTGGTGGCGTACGCGCCGTCCAGGGCCGCGATCCCGGCGTCCAGCACCTCGCCCGCGGGGCGGTCCTCGGGGCCGAGCAGGAGGTGCACGTCGAGCCCGTTGTCGCCCTCGACGCGCAGCCGGGCGAGCGGGCCCCACGGCGTGGTGTGCAGCGCGAGGAGACCGGCCGGGGAGCCGAAGCGGACCAGGCCGGCCAGCCGGCGCCCGCGCCACGGTCCGGCCTGCGGCGCGAGCGAGGTCTCGGTGAACGGCCGGGTCCAGGTCGTCCGGGCCACCAGCGCGGAGGCCAGCACGAAGAGCGTGTCCGGGTCGACGACCGGCGGCATCTTGCCGATCATGCCGTCGGTGCGCCGCGCGGCCCAGGCGTTCAGCTCCGCCAGGTCCGTCTCGATGTCCCCGGTGAGCTCGCCGTGGGTGTCCAGGGGCAGCCCGGCACGCCACTCCGGGCGCAGCTCCAGTGTGCGGCGGGCCCACAGGCCGACCGCCGCCCGGACGCCGGGCGCGGCGTCCAGCGCGGCGAGGAGCTCCCGGCCCGCCGCGGCGGCGGATTCGGCGGGCACTCCCAGGGCGGCGGCCAGCTCGGCGCGGGCCGGGCCGTGGGCCGGGCCCGTGAGCAGCGCCAGCAGCGGCCAGACGCCGGCCGCGGTGAGGACGGTGCCGCGCTCCGCGCCACCGCCGTCGCCGGCCGCGGCCCGCGCCCAGCGCGCCGTCATCGCGTTCACGGCCCGTACCGTCGTCGGTGCCACCACCGCTTGCCCCCGTAGTCAGCTCATCTGTTGGCCATCGCCTGCTTGACCAGTGTCCGCCCGAAGTCCCAGATCAGGCCGCCGCCCGTGTGGGCGTCGTCCATGACGGCGGTGAAGGCCGCGACGAAGCGGTCCACCTCCTCGGCGCCGATGATCAACGGCGGGATCAGCTTAATGACTTCGAGGTGGTCGCCGGAGACCTGGGTGAGGATGCGGTGCCGCTGCAGCAGCGGCACCACGACCATCTGCGCGAAGAGCCCCTTGCGCGCCGCCTGGAGCATCGTCCAGCGGCCGCGCAGCCCCAGCGATCTGGGCCGGCCGAACTCGATCCCGACCATCAGGCCGCGGCCCCGCACGTCGTGCAGCAGCTCGTACTTCGGGATCAGCTCGGCGAGGCGGGTGCGCAGCAGGTCACCGGTGGTCCGCGCACCCGCCACGATGCCCTCGTCCTCCATGACCGTCAGGACCGCCAGCCCGGCGGCCATGGCCTGCGCGTTGGAGCCGAAGCTCGCCGAGTGCACCAGGACCCGGTCCATCGAGGAGTAGACCTTCTTGAAGACCGACTCCTTGCCGAGCGTGGCGCCGACCGGTACGTAGCCGCCGGAGAGCGCCTTGGCCACGCAGACCAGGTCCGGCTCGACGCCGGGCTCGTGCTGGTACGCGAAGAAGTCGCCGGTGCGGCCGAGCCCGGTCTGCACCTCGTCCGCGATGAGCAGCGCCTTGTGCTTGTGCAGCAGCTCCTGCGCGGCGCGCAGGAAGCCGGGCGGGGCCGGGTGCACGCCCTTGCCCTGGATCGGCTCCACGACGAAGCCCGCCACGTCGCCGCGCTTCAGCTCCCGCTCCAGCGCGTCCAGGTCGCCCAGCTCGATGGCGGTGTCCGGCAGCAGCGGCGCGAAGCCGTCGCGGAAGCCGTCCTCGCCGTTGACCGAGAGCGAGCCCGTGGTCAGGCCGTGGAAGGCGTGCGTGCAGTACAGGATGCGCGGGCGGCCCGTCGCGTACCGGGCGAACTTCAGGGCCGTCTCGACGGCTTCGGTGCCGCTGTTCCCGAAGAAGACCCGGTCCAGGTGCGGCGCGTACCGGAGCAGTTTTTCGGCGAGCAGGCCCGGCAGCGGCGGGCAGTCGAAGCGGGTGAGGTCGGCGAGCCCGGCGTCCAGCACGTCGTGCAGCGCCTGCCGGACGACGGGGTGGTGCCGGCCGAGGCCCATCACGCCGAAGCCGGCGAGCATGTCCAGGTAGTCCCGGCCCTGGTCGTCCCAGAAGTACGCACCCTCGGCCCGCTCGTACACCTTGTCGAAGCCGATGGTGTGCAGCATCCGCGGCAGCTGGTGGTTGAGGTACTTGGCGTGCAGGTCGTAGCGTTCGGCGCCGCGCTCGGCGAGCAGCTTGGTGAGGTCGAATCCGGTCATGCGTCGTTGTTCTCCTTGACGGCCGCGACGGCCGCCGCGCGGTCGTCCGTACGGGGCAGGCTCTCGGCGATGCGGCCCGCGATCTCCGCCGGGGTCAGCCCGATGTCGGCCAGCACCTCGCCCCGCTTGGCGTGCGCGAGGAACTGTTCGGGGATGCCGAAGGTGCGCAGCGGCAGGTCGATGTCGGCGTCGCGCAGCGCCTGGCCGACCGCGGCGCCGACGCCGCCGGTGCGGCTGCTGTCCTCCACGACGGCCACCGCGGCGTGCCGCGCGGCCAGCCGCGGGATCTCCGGGTCGACCGGCTTGACCCACCGCGGGTCGATCACCGTGGCGTCGATGCCGCGCGCCGCGAGCAGTTCGGCCGCCGCCAGGCAGACCGGCGCCATCACGCCGACCGCGACCAGCAGTACGTCCTCCCGCTCGCCGCGGGCGAGGACGTCCACTCCCCCGACGCGTTCTCGCGCGGGAACGGGCTCGCCGACGGACTCCTTCGGGTAGCGCACGACGGTCGGCGCGTCGTCGACGTCGACGGCCTCGCGCAGCTGGGCGCGGAGCTGGTCGGCGTCGCGCGGCGCGGCGATCCGCAGGCCCGGCACGACCTGGAGGATCGACATGTCCCACATGCCGTTGTGGCTGGGCCCGTCGGTGCCGGTGACGCCGGCCCGGTCCAGTACGAAGGTCACGCCGCACTTGTGCAGCGCGACGTCCATCAGGATCTGGTCGAAGGCGCGGTTGAGGAAGGTGGCGTAGACGGCGAAGACCGGGTGCAGGCCGCCGGTGGCGAGCCCGGCCGCCGAGACCGCGGCGTGCTGTTCTGCGATGCCCACGTCCCAGACCCGGTCCGGATACGCGGCGGCGAACTTGCCCAGCCCGACGGGCTGCAGCATCGCCGCGGTGACCGCCACCACGTCCGGCCGCTCGGCGCCGATGCGGACCATCTCGTCGCCGAAGACGGAGGTCCAGGACGGCGGGCCGGGCGGCGCGACCGGCGCGCAGGTGAGCGGGTCCATCACGCCGACGGTATGAAAGCGGTCGGCCTCGTCCTCCAGCGCCGGCCGGTAGCCGCGGCCCTTCTCGGTGAGGCAGTGCACCAGGACGGGGCCGTGGAAGCGGGCGGCGCGGCGCAGCGCGGACTCCACCGCCTCGATGTCGTGGCCGTCGATCGGGCCGACGTATTTCAGGCCCAGGTCCTCGAACATGCCCTGGGGCGCGAAGGCGTCCTTGAAGCCCTTCTTCGCGCCGTGCAGCGACTCGTACAGTGGCCTGCCGACGACCGGCGTGCGGTGCAGGACGTCCTTGCCCCAGGTCAGGAAGCGTTCGTAGCCGTCGGTGGTGCGGAGCGTGGCGAGGTGGTCGGCCAGGCCGCCGATGGTGGGCGCGTAGGAGCGTTCGTTGTCGTTGACGACGATGATCAGCGGCCGGTCGTCGGCCGCCGCGATGTTGTTGAGCGCTTCCCAGGCCATGCCTCCGGTGAGCGCGCCGTCACCGGTGACCGCGACGACGTGGTCGCTCCTGCCCAGTACCTGGTTGGCCTTGGCCAGCCCGTCGGCCCAGCCGAGCACCGTGGAGGCGTGGCTGTTCTCGATGACGTCGTGGACGGATTCCTCGCGCGAGGGGTACCCGGACAGGCCGCCCTTGCCGCGCAGCTTGGAGAAGTCCTGCCGGCCGGTCAGGATCTTGTGGACGTACGACTGGTGCCCGGTGTCCCACAGGATGCGATCGGCGGGCGAGTCGAACACCCGGTGCAGGGCGATGGTCAGCTCGACCACGCCCAGGTTGGGGCCGAGGTGGCCGCCGGTGCGGGCGACCGCCTGGATGAGGAACTGGCGGATCTCCGCGGCCAGTTCGCCGAGGCGGTCCGTCGGCACCTCCTTGAGGTCCTGCGGTTCCCGGATGTATTCGAGCATCGACATGCTGGGTCCCCCCTCCTCTGTGTTCTTGCCGGCGGAGCCGTCGGGGTCGTCGGCCGACGGCTCCGCCGGGGGTCGGTTCAGCCGACGGTGACGTCGGGGGCGCCGGTGGCCGCTCCCTCGGCTGCCATGCGTGCGGCGATCTTCATGGCTTCGTCGATGAGGGTCTCCACGATCTTCGACTCCGGCACGGTCTTGATGACCTCGCCCTTCACGAAGATCTGCCCCTTGCCATTGCCCGAGGCCACACCCAGGTCCGCCTCGCGGGCCTCACCCGGGCCGTTGACCACACAGCCCATCACCGCGACGCGGAGCGGCACCTCCATGCCGTCCAGCCCCGCCGTGACCTCCTCGGCCAGCTTGTACACATCCACCTGCGCCCGCCCGCACGAGGGGCAGGACACGATCTCCAGGCGGCGCTGCCGCAGGTTCAGTGACTCCAGGATGGAGATGCCGACCTTGACCTCCTCCGCGGGCGGGGCGGAGAGGGAGACGCGGATGGTGTCGCCGATGCCCTCGCTCAGCAGCGCGCCGAAGGCGACGGCGGACTTGATGGTGCCCTGGAAGGCCGGGCCCGCCTCGGTCACGCCCAGGTGCAGCGGGTAGTCGCACTGCGCGGCCAGCTGCCGGTAGGCGTTGACCATCACGACCGGGTCGTTGTGCTTCACGGAGATCTTGATGTCGCGGAAGCCGTGCTCCTCGAAGAGCGACGCCTCCCACAGGGCCGACTCCACCAGCGCCTCGGGCGTGGCCTTGCCGTACTTCTGCAGCAGCCGCCGGTCCAGCGAACCCGCGTTCACCCCGATCCGGATCGGCGTCCCCGCGTCATTGGCCGCCTTCGCGATCTCCTTGACCTTGTCATCGAACTGCTTGATGTTGCCCGGATTCACCCGCACCGCCGCACACCCCGCGTCGATCGCCGCGAAGACGTACTTGGGCTGGAAGTGAATATCCGCGATCACCGGGATCTGCGACTTCTTCGCAATGACCGGCAGCGCGTCCGCGTCGTCCTGCGTCGGGCACGCCACCCGCACGATCTGGCAGCCGGACGCCGTCAGCTCCGCAATCTGCTGCAGCGTCGACCCGATGTCGGCGGTCCGCGTCGTCGTCATCGACTGTACGGAGACGGGCGCTCCCCCGCCCACGGCCACCGGCCCGACCTGGATCCGGCGCGAGACGCGCCGGACGGCCAGGGGCCGGGCCGGTACCTCGGGGAGCCCCAACGTGACAGGCTCACCAATGGTCATGACGTCACCCGTGGTTTCCGGCGACGGTCTCGCGGGCGGCGCGCAGCGACTCCTTCAGGGAGCCCATGGTCGCCAGGACGGCGGTCGGCTCGTAGCCGCAGTGCGCCATGCAGTTGGCGCAGCGCGGATCCTTGCCGCGGCCGTACTTGTCCCAGTCGGTCTCCTCGATCAGCTCCCGGTACGTGGGGACGTACCCGTCGCTCATCAGGTAGCAGGGGCGCTGCCAGCCGAACAGGGAGTAGTTCGGGATCGCCCAGGCGGTGCAGGGGAAGTCCGCCTTGCCCTCCAGGAAGTCCAGGAAGAGCGGGCTGTGGTTGAGCCGCCAGCGGCGCCGGTTGCCGCCCGCGAACGCCTTCTTGAACAGCTCCCTGGTCTGCTCGACACCGAGGAAGTGCTCCTGGTCGGGGGCCTTCTCGTAGGCGTAGGCGGGCGAGAGCATCATCTCGTCGACCTTGAGGTCGTCGTTGAGGAAGTTGAGCACCTCGATGATGGTCTGCGGGGTGTCGGTGTTGAAGAAGGTGGAGTTCGTGGTGACCCGGAAGCCGCGGCGCTTGGCCTCCTTGATGGCCTCCACTGCCTCGTCGAAGACGCCTTCCTTGGCCACGGACTCGTCGTGACGCTCGCGCATCCCGTCGATGTGCACCGCGAAGGCGAAGTACGGCGAGGGAGTGAACTTGTCCATCTTCTTGCGCATCAGCATGGCGTTGGTGCACAGGAAGACGTACTTCTTCTTGGCGACCAGCTGGCGCACGATCTCATCGATCTGAGGGTGCATCAGAGGCTCGCCGCCCGCGATGGAGACCATCGGAGCGCCGGACTCCAGTACGGCGCCGACCGCCTGCGCGACCGGCATCCGCTGCTTCAGCACCCCGGCCGGGTGCTGGATCTTTCCGCAGCCCTCGCACGCGAGGTTGCATGCGTAAAGCGGCTCCAGTTCGACGATGAGCGGGAACTTCTCACGCCGCCGGAGCATTTTCTGTTCAAAGAGATAGGTCCCGACCCTGATGGTCTGACGGAGCGGCATGGCCATCTGGCTCACCTCCTGGGGAGCAGCAAAGAACGGTGCCATTCAAAGAAAACGGGAAGGACGGCACGCAAGACGCGGAAGGCCGATATTCCCCCGCGTATCGTGCCAATGCGGACGAGTTCATGCTCTGGAGCGTCCACGACCACTCGGACGGCGGCAATGGGGCGGGGTCCGGCCCGCAGCGCGCTGCCGAGCGTCGCGGCGGACTCCATGTCCACGGCGACCGCCCCGGCGGCGTGCAGCGCGGTCCGCTCGGCGCCGCGCACGACGTGGTCGCTGCCGAGCAGCAGCCCCGAGTGCACGGTCAGGCCGCGTTCCTTCAGGGCCGCGACCAGCGGCGCATTGTCGCGGCAGACGGCCTCGGCGCGGTCCGGCTGGTGCTCGCGGGTGGCGTCCGCGACGACCACGTCACCGGGGCGCATGCCCGGCGCGAGCCCGGCGCAGAAGCCACTGGCAACGACCGGCGAGGCAGCGGCGGGCGAGCCGGCGCCGAGCGCGGCGCCGATGGCCCGCTCCGCCGCCTGCGGGCCCATG
>NZ_JBEPFC010000163.1:0-16059 GCF_040301705.1 Streptomyces sp. NPDC000151
GGCGGCGAGGGCCGCCAGGCCGCGGTGCCGCGGGGCGCGGCGGCGTGCCGGTGCGGGACGGTCGTCCGTTGCGTGGTTGTCCGTCGCGCGTCCGGTGTCCGCGGTACGCGGCGGTGTGCGCAGCGGCATGACGGTGTTCCCCTCTTCCGGTGATCTGGCGGAGGGAAACGTAGGAAGGGGAAGGGTGGTGAGGCGTCACACCATGGGGCCAACTGCCCGGTGATACCGGGGTAGGGGGTGGGGGACGTGGCCGATGGCCGGGCGCGGCACCGTTGTGGCTGAGCGCGCAGTTCCCCGCGCCCCTTACGGGGCGCAGCTCCCCGTTTCTTACGACGTGCCCGGTGTCACCAGGCCCGACTCGTACGCGAAGATCACGGCCTGGGCGCGGTCGCGCAGGTCCAGCTTGGCCAGCACCCGTCCGATGTGGGTCTTCACCGTCTGCTCGGCCAGCACCAGTTCGGCCGCGATCTCCTGGTTGGACAGGCCGCGCGCGATCAGCTCCAGCACCTCGGTCTCGCGCGGGGTGAGGCCGTTCAGACGCAGCGAGGCGCGGTCCTTGCGGGGCGCAGGGCGCTGCCGCGCGAAGTCGGCGATCAGACGGCGGGTCACCGAGGGGGCGAGCAGTGCCTCGCCGGCCGCCACGACCCGTACCGCCGAGATCAGGTCGGCCGGCGGCGCGTCCTTCAGCAGGAAGCCGGACGCGCCGGCGCGCAGCGCTTCGTACACGTAGTCGTCGACGTCGAAGGTGGTGAGCATCAGCACTTTCGGGCGGTGCACGACGCCCGGGGGCGGGGAGAGCAGCTGCCGGGCCGCCTCCAGGCCGTCCATCTCCGGCATCCGGACGTCCATCAGCACCACGTCGGGGTGGCTGCGGCGGCTCAGTTCGACGCCGCGCGCCCCGTCCTCCGCGTCGCCGACGACGTCGATGTCGCTCTGCGCGGCGAGCAGCGCGGCGAAGCCCGCCCGCACCATGGCCTGGTCGTCAACGATGATCACGCGGGTGGTCATGCGCGTGTCGGGTCCTTCCCCGTCGGGGGCTCCGTGAGCGGGAGCCGGGCGGCGACACGGTAACCCCCGTCCGGCAGGGGGCCGGTGTCCAGGGTGCCGTCCAGCAGGCGTACGCGCTCGCGCATGCCGACCAGGCCGTGGCCGGTTCCGGTCGTCTCCAGCGGCGCGGCGGGGCGCGGCGGCGGGCCGTTGACGACCAGGACGGTCAGGCTCGTGCGGTCCGGCGTGACCGAGACGCGGGTGCGCGCGCCGGGCGCGTGCCGTACGACGTTCGACAGCGCCTCCTGCACGATGCGGTACCCCGACAGGCCGACGGCGGGCGGGAGTTCGCCGAGCGCCCGGGAGAGCGTCAATTCCACCGGCACACCCGCGCGTACGGTCCCCTCCACCAGCCGCGACAGCTGGTCCAGGCCCGGCTGCGGCGCCTTCTCGGGGCCGCCGTGCCGCTCGCTCTCCTCGCTGCGCAGCACGCCCAGCAGTCGGCGCATCTCGCCCAGCGACTCGCGTGCGGTCGCGGCGATCGTCCCGAACTCCTCGGCGGCCTCCGGCGGGAGTCCCTGGAGGCGGTACGGCGCGCTGTCCGCCTGCACCGTGATCACCGACATGTGGTGCGCGACGACGTCGTGCAGCTCGCGGGCGATGCGGGTGCGCTCCTCCAGCAGCGTGCGCCGGGCGCGCTCCGCCTCACTGATCGTTTCCTGCTCCGCCAACTGGCGCCGGGCGTCGCCGCGTTCCCGCAGCGCGCCCGCCAGCAGCAGGACCACGCCGGAGAGTACGAAGAGCAGCAGCCAGGTGGCGTCGGAGCGGGCGGGCCGCAGGCCTCCGAAGAGGATGCCGGCGGCGCCGGTGGCGAGCCACACGGCGAGCAGTACGCGGCGCCGCTCGCGCAGCCCGAGGGCGAGCGCCAGGGCGAGGTACCCCACGATGGTGGGCGGCGGCCAGGGCCAGCTGGTGCCCTGGTGGACGGGGATGAGCGCCAGCGCGAAACCGGCGGCGAGGTCGGCCGCGAAGATCACCCACCACGCCTGCAGCGGGCGGACCACCGCCAGCAGCAGCGGGGCGGTCTGGGCGACGCCGAGCGCACCGGCCAGTCCGGCGTTCAAGCCGTAGTCGTCGGTCAGCACGACGATGGTGATGGGCAGCAGCGAGACGGTGAACCCGAAGGCGACGACGTACGGCAGCCATTGCAGCCAGCGGGGCCGGCCCGCGCCGAAGAGCGGCCCGGGGGAGGGGCCGGAGGAGGGGGAGGAAGGGGAGGACGTGGACATCGCCGGATCAGCGTATGCGGGCCGGGTACGCCGGGGCGTCATACCGGAGTCGTCGGTCCGGGGTCATACCTGGGTATCAGGAGCGGCGGTACGAGGGCCGGCCCCGCCGGTCGCACCGGACAGGCCGCCTCGCTGTACGAAGGCCCGCCGCCCTGTCGTACGAAGCGCCGCCCCTCCGCCGTACGGCGGCTCATCACGGCGCCGTACCGAAAGCGGTCACCGCACCGTAGGAGCCCTACAGCTCCGCCAGCAGTTCCGCCTTCTTCGCGCTGAACTCGGCGTCCGTCAGCAGTCCCGCGTCGTGCAGCTCGCCGAGCTGCCGTATGCGGTCGGCGATGTCGGCGGGGCCGCGGTGCGGCTCCAGGGTGCGGCGCTGGGGTGCGGGCGCGGGGGCCGGGCCCGCGGTCCGTACGGCCTGCAGGACGGCCGCGGCGAACGGCAGCGACTCGTGGACCGGGCCGTAGCCGAGGCCGAAGATCACCGAGGCCGGGTCCTGGTCGGCGCCGCCCTGGCCCTCCTCCTCGGTGCCGTGCGCCAGCAGCCGCAGGTAGCCGTTGTGCCACGCGCCGGGCGGCGCGGGCGCCGAGCTGCCGTTCTCCGGGGAGCGCCACACCACGCCGGCCAGCCCGTCGACCGGGAAGCTCTGGTCGCCGGACTTCCACTTCGCGGACGAGGCGCCGGTCCAGAACCAGCGGAACGCCACCGAGCTGCCGTCGAAGGACGCCTTGCCGTCGTACGCCTTGAAGGTCAGCGGCGGCTCCGGGGCCGCCACGAGGTGCTGGTCGGCGGGGCCCGCCGCGTACGGGCCGAGGAGGCCGGTCAGCTGGTCGCGGTAGTACTCGGCCTGCTCGGCGCGGTCGGCGGGGAGCACCAGGCGGTACGGGTCGGCGTCGTCCTTCAGCTGCCCGTCGGCGGCGTCCATCAGCGGGTCGGCGCCCGGCCGGGGCCGGGCATGCAGGACCACCGTCCCGCGCCTGCCCCGCGAGAGCTTCACCGAGCTCAGCGCTTCGTAGGGGATGCGGCGCTCGCCGAGCGCCTGGAACAGCTTGGGCTTGCGGATCCCCCGTTCGAAGCGGATGAGCACGGAGTCCGTGTCGAACTCCCAGACGGCATGAAAACCGGCCAGCACATCACCCATGCGGTTCATCGTAAGCGGCGGGCAGCCCGCCCGTCCCCCTTCCGTACAGCACTGCGCTACGCGCGTCACGCCGTTCCCCGGCCCCGTTGGCGGCTCCGGCCGGCCGCCGGTCCCGTACGGCGCCGGGCCGGCCCTCACGCCAGGTCGGCCGAGCAGTTCCCGTCGTCGGCCGCGCAGCTGACGCCCGCGACCGCGCCGACTCCGACGAGCGCGAAGTTGGACAGGCTCTGCGTCCCCCGGGTGAAGTACCCCGCGTGGCCGTTCGCGCCCGCCGCGGAGAGCACCCGGGAGCCGAACGCCGGGTCCACCGGGTCGGCGCCGTGCCCCAGCCCGCCCAGCTCCAGGTTGGGCACGTCCTGGATCCAGTCGTCGGAGTCCCGCATCGCCCACACCCGGGCGGTGGTGTGCAGCGCGGCGGCGTTCCGGGCGCGCATGCCGGGGCTGCCCGCCACCACGATGTCGCCGACCCGGGAGGGCAGCGCGCGGGCCGCCACCCCGCACACCACGGAGCCGTAGCTGTGGCAGAACAGCGAGACGTCGGCGCCGGTCGGCAGCGCGCCGACCATCGATTCCAGGCGCTGCGCGCCCGCCTGCGCCAGCTGCCCGGCCGCCGCGTCCACGCCGATGCCGGCGGGCGCGGTGTAGTCGGCCCAGGCGATCACTGCGGTACGGGCGTCGGGGCGCACCGCGCGCTCCGCGTCGTACAGCGAGGAGGCCATGCCCACCGGTGCGCTGTCCGCGCGCTTGGTGCGCTCGAAGTTCACCAGATTGGTGTCCACGCCGGGCACCACGACCGAGACCCGGCGGGCGTGCGTGAGGTCGCCGAAGACCTCGGCGGCGCGGCCGCCGGCGGCCGGGTCGAAGGACAGGATCTGCCGCCCCGGCCGCATCATCGAGTCCAGGCGGTGCATGAGCCGGCCGGCGTCCTGGCGCCCCTCCGGCGTCAGCCGTCCGTCGTGCGAGCGCTGCGCGGCCACGTCGCGTGCCCGGTCCATGGCCTTGTGGTTGGCCAGGTAGCGCAGCGAGGCGGGGGCGCCCGCCATGTTGCCGACGGCGAGCGGATAGCGGTCGGCCAGCCGCAGCCGGTCCGCCTTGCGCAGCCCGGCGAAGAACGCCGCGATGCGGTGCGGTCCCGCTGCCGGGTCGGGCAGCCGGTGGCCGTGGAAGGTGCCGCCCGCCCAGGCGGCCCGGGAGCTGCCCAGCGGATCGGTGTCCCCTCTGGTACCTCTGATGCCCGTCCAGCCGGTCACCGCGAGCATCACGAACACCACCACCAGGGCGAGTGCCGCACGCCAGGCGGAGGACTGCAGAAAACCGGGAGGAGCGCCGAGCTCGGAGAAGGAAGTCACCGCGGGACAGCCTAGGAGACGGCGCGCGGTGGCCGTGGATTGGGTGAGTCAACTCACGTTTCAGTGTGGGTCATTAGGGTCACAACGGACACTTCGCGCCCATTTGTCCTGCTCACGAGTGCGGCGAGATGCTCATGTGGTCCCGTTAAGGGGTGGTTTTCCGCCACTGGCCCGCGATTGCCGGAACGATGCCGTCCAGGTGGTTCTCGGTGATCGCGCGGATGGATTCCACGCTGCACTCCCCGGCCTCGCCCCAGAGTCGCCCGGCCAGCCGCATCACGCCGCTGAACGCCGCCACCACGATCCGCGGCCGCGGGTCGGCGTCCACGTCCAGGCCCTCGCGCCGGGCGATGACCGTGGCGATCAGCTCCTCCAGGTCGGAGCTGCGCCGCAGGTGCGCGGCGAGCAGTCCAGGCGTCGACTCGATCATCTGGTACGTCCGCATGTGCAGCTCGACCGGGATGATCGACTCGATCACCTGGCCGAGGTCGTCCCAGGCCAGCAGGACGGCGTTGCGCAGGGCCTCCAGGGGGACCTCGGCGGCCGGCCGGGCCCGCAGTGCCTCCAGGAAGCGCGCCTCCACGATCTCCTGGACGGCGAAGACCACGTCTTCCTTGGTGGTGAAGTACCGGAAGAACGTCCGCTGGGAGACGTCGACCGCCTCGGCGATCTCGTCGATCGTGGTGTGGTCGTACCCCTGCTGGGTGCACAGCTCCAGCGCGGCGCGGATCAGCGCGTCGTGCGTACGCCGCTTCTTCCGCTCGCGCAGTCCGCAGCGCAGTCCCTCACGCGGCGTCACCTCGGCCTTCATGCGCCGCCCTCCTCGATGGATCACTGCTGCTCACGATACCTGTGAGCTAACTGACAGTTACCGACTGATGAAATGCTTTGTCAACTGTCAGTGGCTGACATTATTGTCGGGGACATGAGCTCACAGACCCCGGTAGCCGAGGCGATACCGGACGCACCGACCCCGGAGCCGCGCAGGGGACTGCGTGGCCATCCCTGGCTGACCCTCTTCTCCGTCGCGATCGGCGTGATGATGGTGGCGCTCGACGGCACCATCGTCGCCATCGCCAACCCGGCCATCCAGAAGGACCTCGGCGCCACGCTCGCCGACGTCCAGTGGATCACCAACGGGTACCTCCTCGCGCTGGCCGTCGCGCTGATCACGGCGGGCAAGCTCGGTGACCGCTTCGGCCACCGGCAGACCTTCCTCATCGGCGTGATCGGCTTCGCCCTCGCCTCCGGGGCCATCGGCCTGTCCAGCGAGGTGTCGCTGGTCATCGTCTTCCGCGTACTGCAGGGCCTCTTCGGCGCGCTGCTGATGCCGGCCGCGCTCGGCCTGCTGCGCGCGACCTTCCCTGCCGAGAAGCTCAACATGGCCATCGGCATCTGGGGCATGGTCATCGGCGCGTCCACCGCCGGCGGCCCGATCGTCGGCGGCCTGCTCGTCGAGCACGTCAACTGGCAGTCCGTCTTCTTCATCAACGTGCCCGTCGGCGTCGTGGCCCTCCTCCTCGGCCTGGTCATCCTCAAGGACCACCGCGCGAAGAACGCCCCGCGCTCCTTCGACGTCCCCGGCATCGTGCTGCTGTCCGGCGCGATGTTCTGCCTCATCTGGGCGCTCATCAAGGCCGGCACCTGGGGCTGGGGCGACGGCAAGACCTGGGGCTTCCTGATCGGCTCGATCGTGCTCTTCGCGCTCTTCGCCGTGCTGGAGACCAAGGTCCGCGAGCCGCTCATCCCGCTGCGGATGTTCCGCTCCGTACCGCTCACCGCCGGCACGATCCTGATGGTGCTGATGGCGTTCGCCTTCATGGGCGGACTGTTCTTCGTCACCTTCTACCTGCAGAACGTGCACGGGATGAGCCCGGTGGACAGCGGGCTGCACCTGCTCCCGCTCACCGGCATGATGATCGTCGGCTCGCCGCTCGCCGGCGCCATGATCACCAAGTTCGGGCCGCGGGTGCCGCTGGTCGGCGGCATGGTCCTCACCGCCGTCGCGATGTACGGCATGTCCACGCTGGACACCGGCACCGGTACCGGCGCGATGTCCCTCTGGTTCGCCCTCCTGGGCCTCGGCCTCGCGCCCGTCATGGTTGGTGCCACCGAGGTCATCGTCGGCAACGCGCCCATGGAGCTGTCCGGCGTCGCCGGCGGTCTCCAGCAGGCCGCGATGCAGGTCGGCGGCAGCCTCGGCACGGCTGTACTGGGCGCCGTGATGGCCTCCCGGGTCGACACCAAGCTGCCCGAGAACTGGAACGGCGCACACCTCCCGCCGGTCCCGCAGGCGCAGCTGGACAAGGCCGCCGACGCGGTCGCGGTCGGCATCTCGCCGGTTCCCAAGGGCACCCCCGCGCCGATCGCCGAGAAGATCACCGCGGTCGCCCACGACACCTTCATCTCCGGCATGGGGCTGGCCTTCACGGTCGCCTGCGGTGTCGCCATCGTCGCGGCGGCGGTAGCGGTGTTCACCAAGCGTGGCGCGAATGCCGAGGCGGGCGCCGGCGTCGGCCACATCTGACGCGCCGCCTCGCGCTTCGGAGCGCCGCCTCGCACCACCACCGGGCCCCGTCTTCCCCTATCAGGGTGGACGGGGCCCGGATGCCTTTTCACCGTGTACGCGGACGGGCCACCGTGGCGGCCACCAGAACCGTCATCACACGGGGGTTGATCCGTATGCGTACGACCGTCCTCGCCGCCGCGGTAGGCGCGGCCGCACTGCTCAGCACGCCCTTCGCCGCGCACGCGGCATCCGGCTCCTGTGCCGCCGGGCAGCTCTGTCTCTGGCCGAAGGCCGGTTACGAAGGCCCGCGCGTGACCCACGAGCTCTCCGACACCGACATCGAGAGCTGCGTACCGCTGCCCGACGGCCGCCCCGCGCGCTCCTTCGTGAACCGCACGGGACGGCCCGTGACCACCTTCCAGAGCGCCGAATGCGCCGAGACCGGCGAGTTCGACACGTATCCGGGCGGTGGGACGTACGTCCCGGACGCGCCGTACACGGTGCGTGCCTTCCGGATCGCCGAGCGGTGAAACGCGCCGGGGCCCCCGGACAGTCGTGCTGTCCGGGGGCCCCGCGTGCGCTCAGCAGCCAGTTCTACGCGTCGCCGCCCGCCTCGCCGGCTTCCGCCGCCGTGACGTCCAGCAGCTGGTACCGGTCCACGGCCTTCTTCAGGTCGGAGCGGTCGATCTTGCCTTCCTTGGCGAGCTCGGTGAGCACACCCAGCACGATCGACTGCGCGTCGATGTGGAAGAAGCGGCGGGCCGCGCCACGGGTGTCGGCGAAGCCGAAGCCGTCCGCACCCAGCGACTGGTACGTGCCCGGCACCCAGCGCGCGATCTGGTCCGGAACCGCACGCATCCAGTCGGACACGGCCACGAACGGACCCTCGGAGTCGGCGAGCTTCCGCGTCACGTACGGGACGCGCTGCTCCTCCTCCGGGTGCAGGAGGTTGTGCTCCTCCACCTCGACGGCCTCGCGGCGCAGCTCGTTCCAGGAGGTCGCCGACCAGACGTCCGCCTTGACGTTCCACTCCTCGGCGAGGATCCGCTGCGCCTCGATGGCCCACGGCACGGCCACGCCGGACGCCATGATCTGCGCCGGGATGCTGCCCGCCGTGCCCGGCCGGAACTTGTGGATGCCCTGGAGGATGCCCTCGACGTCCACGTCCTCCGGCTCGGCCGGGTGCACGATCGGCTCGTTGTAGACCGTGAGGTAGTAGAAGATGTCCTCGCTGTTCTCGCCGTACATGCGGCGCAGACCGTCCCGGACGATGTGCGCGATCTCGAACCCGAAGGCCGGGTCGTAGGCGACGCACGCCGGGTTGGTCGAGGCGAGCAGCTGCGAGTGGCCGTCGGCGTGCTGCAGACCCTCACCGGTCAGGGTCGTACGGCCCGCGGTCGCACCCAGGACGAAACCGCGCGCCAGCTGGTCGGCCATCTGCCAGAACTGGTCGCCGGTCCGCTGGAAACCGAACATCGAGTAGAAGACGTACACCGGGATCAGCGGCTCGCCGTGCGTGGCGTACGCCGAGCCCGCCGCGATCAGCGACGCCGTGCAGCCGGCCTCGGTGATGCCGTCGTGCAGCATCTGGCCGGTCGGCGACTCCTTGTACGCCAGCAGCAGCTCGCGGTCGACCGACTCGTAGATCTGGCCCAGCGGGTTGTAGATCTTGGAGGTCGGGAAGAACGCGTCCATGCCGAACGTGCGGTACTCGTCCGGCGCGATCGGCACGAAGCGCTTGCCGATCTCCTTGTCCCGCATCAGGTCCTTCAGGACGCGGACGAACGCCATGGTCGTGGCGATCTTCTGCTGGCCCGAGCCCTTCTTGGCGGTCGCGTACGCCTTGTCGCCCGGCAGCTCCAGCGGCTTCGCGCGCACGATACGGGTCGGGACGTACCCGCCGTTCGCCTTGCGGCGGTCGTGCATGTACTGGATCTCTTCGGAGTCCCGGCCGGGGTGGTAGTACGGCGGGTTGCCGTTCTCCAGGTCCTTGTCCGGGATCGGCAGGTGCAGCCGGTCGCGGAACATCTTCAGGTCGTCGACCGTCAGCTTCTTCATCTGGTGGGTCGCGTTGCGGCCCTCGAAGTTCGGGCCGAGCGTCCAGCCCTTGACGGTCTGCGCGAGGATCACGGTCGGCTGACCCTTGTGCGCCTTGGCCGCCGCGTACGCCGCGTAGATCTTCTTGTGGTCGTGACCGCCGCGGCCCAGGTGCAGGATCTGGTCGTCGGTCATGTTCTCGACCATCTTGCGCAGCCGGTGGTCGTCACCGAAGAAGTGGTCGCGGATGTACGCACCGGTCTCGGTGGCGTACGTCTGGAACTGGCCGTCCGGCGTGGTGTTCAGCTTGTTGACCAGCACGCCGTCCCGGTCCTGCGCGAGCAGCGGGTCCCAGGAGCGGTCCCAGACCAGCTTGATCACGTTCCAGCCGGCGCCGCGGAACTGCGACTCCAGCTCCTGCATGATCTTGCCGTTGCCGCGGACCGGGCCGTCCAGGCGCTGCAGGTTGCAGTTGACGACGAAGGTGAGGTTGTCCAGGCCCTCGCGCGCGGCGATGGACAGCTGGCCCAGCGACTCCGGCTCGTCCATCTCGCCGTCGCCGAGGAACGCCCACACGTGGCTGTCGGAGGTGTCGGCGATGCCGCGCGCCTCCATGTAGCGGTTCATCCGGGCCTGGTAGATCGCGCCGAGCGGGCCGAGGCCCATCGAGACGGTCGGGAACTCCCAGAAGTCCGGCATCAGCCGCGGGTGCGGGTAGCTGGACAGGCCGTTCGGGGCCTTGGACTTCTCCTGGCGGAAGGCGTCCAGCTGGTCGGAGCTGAGCCGGTCCAGCAGGTAGGCGCGGGCGTAGACGCCGGGGGAGGCGTGGCCCTGGAAGAAGATCTGGTCGCCGCCCTTGCCGTCGTCCTTGCCCCGGAAGAAGTGGTTGAAGCCCACGTCGTACAGGGAGGCGGAGGAGGCGAAGGTGGCGATGTGGCCGCCGACACCGATGCCGGGGCGCTGGGCCCGGGAGACCATGACGGCCGCGTTCCACCGGGTCGCGTTCAGGACCTTGCGCTCGATCTCCTCGTTGCCGGGGAAGAACGGCTCGTCCTTGGTCGCGATGGTGTTGACGTAGTCCGTGCTGCGCATCTCCGGCACGGCCACGCGCTTCTCGCGGGCCCGCTCGATGAGGCGGAGCATGAGGTAGCGGGCACGTTCCCGGCCTCGCTCATCGACGGCTGCGTCGAGCGAGTCGAGCCATTCCTGGGTCTCTTCAGGATCGAAGTCCGGGACCTGGCTGGGAAGGCCGCCAATGATGATCGGGTTGCGATCGGATCCGGAAGCCACGCTGTTCCTTCACTGTTCTGGTCGTGTCGTACTTTGCACGCATGTGAGTCCATGAAGTGCCGAGCACGAGGTCAGATTTCTGTCTCTGCTGGTGTCGCGCCGTCTTCCATCGTGTACCGAGGCACGCGGATACGTCATCTCTACCTGCGGGTAACCGCCCCTCGTAGACGGCTGCCGACAGGCGCGCCCCGGGGGAGACCAAATCGCAACCATACGCCCATGTCGCGCGCCCCCGGCGGCTGGCCGTACGGTTATCGAACACCCGCATGCGGGCTGTCCGTACCCCTCACCGGGCCCGGTCGCGCGCGTGTACCCCATGGGACCGGCACGACGCTGTGGCGTGAATCACCGCAGCACGGGGTAGAAGGGGTCGCAGTTGCGGCGAGACGGCCGTATCCGTCACCGTTTTGGCGGTCTGGAGGGCCGGGTACTTGCGCGATTCGCCCCGCCCGTGTGGACTACGCCCAATGCCCCGCGCACGCGCGAGGTACAAGGCATATCCACAAGACATGACAGGAGGCAATCCGTGAGCGCGACCGCGGACCACGCGGAGGAGCGGACCAACCCGGCCGTCAGGCTGGGGTTCGAGCCCGGACAGGTGGTCCAGGAGATCGGCTACGACGACGACGTCGAGCAGGAGCTCCGTGAAGGCATCGAGGCCGCGATCGGCCAGGAACTTGTCGACGAGGACTACGACGACGTCGCCGATGTCGTCCTGCTCTGGTTCCGGGACGAGGACGGCGACCTGACGGACGCCCTGGTCGACGCCATCGGTCTGATCGACGAAGGTGCCCCGGTTTGGCTGCTGACGCCGAAGACCGGACGCGACGGTTACGTCGAGCCGAGCGACATCAATGAGGCCGCGCAGACTGCGGGTCTGTCCCAGACGAAGAGCATCAACGCGGGCAAGGACTGGAGCGGCAGCCGGCTGGTCACGCCGAAGGCCGCTAAGTCCGGCAAGCGCTGAGCTCTCACGCCGGCACGTCCCCGAGCCCCCTTCCGCAGCCTTCCCCGGCCCCCGTGCCCAGGGAAGGCCGTCCGGAAGGGGGCTCGACGCATATCCGGAAGAGGGTCGCCACGTAGGGTTGGCGGGTATCTGTTCAGCATCTGCGAAGGGAAACAGAACCCATGGCGATCGAGGTCGGCGCGAAGGCTCCGGAGTTCGAGCTGAAGAATCAGCACGGGGAGACCGTCAAGCTCTCCGACTTCCGCGGCGAGAAGAACGTCGTGCTGCTCTTCTACCCCTTCGCCTTCACCGGCGTGTGCACCGGTGAGCTGTGCGCCCTGCGCGACGAACTGCCCAAGTTCGTCAACGACGAGGTGCAGCTGCTCGCCGTTTCGAATGACTCCCCGTTCTCGCTGCGCGTCTTCGCCGAGCAGGAGGGCCTGGAGTACCCCCTGCTGTCGGACTTCTGGCCGCACGGCGAGGCCTCCCGCGCCTACGGCGTCTTCGACGAGGAGAAGGGCTGCGCGGTGCGCGGCACCTTCATCATCGACAAGGAGGGCGTGGTCCGCTGGACGGTCGTCAACGGCCTGCCCGACGCGCGTGACCTGAATGAGTACGCCAAGGCGCTCGACACCCTCTGAGCCGACACCCTCGGTTTCGACAACGCGTCATCGGCGGGAACCGGTCACTAGGATCAATTCGTTGTTCTGATGCCATGCACGACGGGGGCGATTGTGTACCCCTCGAACCTATGGGAGGACTCGTGGGAGTCAGCCTCAGCAAGGGCGGCAACGTCTCGCTGACGAAGGAAGCCCCCAATCTGACCGCGGTCATCGTCGGTCTGGGCTGGGACGCGCGTACCACCACCGGTACCGACTTCGACCTCGACGCCAGCGCTCTGCTGACCAACGACCAGGGCAAGGTCGGGAACGACCAGAACTTCGTGTTCTTCAACAACCTGAAGAGCCCGGACGGGTCGGTCGAGCACACCGGGGACAACATCACCGGTGAGGGCGAGGGCGACGACGAGCAGATCAAGGTGAACCTGGCCGGTGTGCCGGCCGATGTCTCCAAGATCGTGTTCCCGGTGTCGATCTACGACGCCGAGAACCGCCAGCAGAGCTTCGGCCAGGTGCGCAACGCCTTCATCCGCGTGGTGAACCAGGCCGACAACACCGAGCTGGCGCGCTACGACCTGAGCGAGGACGCCTCGACGGAGACCGCCATGGTCTTCGGCGAGCTGTACCGCAACGGCGCGGAGTGGAAGTTCCGGGCCATCGGCCAGGGCTACGCCTCGGGCCTGCGCGGCATCGCGCAGGACTTCGGCGTGAACGTCTGACCGAGGACGCACACCTGCCCGGCGCCGTACGCCCCAAGGGGAGTGCGGCGCCGGGCGCGCTTGAGACCAGAGCACCGACACCGGGGAGGAAGCGAAGAACATGGGCGTCACACTCGCCAAGGGGGGCAATGTCTCCCTCTCGAAGGCCGCACCCAATCTCACCCAGGTCATGGTCGGCCTCGGCTGGGACGCGCGCTCCACGACCGGCGCGCCGTTCGACCTGGACGCCAGCGCCCTGCTGTGCACCAGCGGCCGGGTGCTCGGGGACGAGTACTTCGTCTTCTACAACAACCTCAAGAGCCCGGACGGCTCCGTCGAGCACACCGGGGACAACCTCACCGGTGAGGGCGAGGGCGACGACGAATCGATTCTCGTGGACCTCGCCAAGGTCCCGGCCCAGGTCGACAAGATCGTCTTTCCGGTCTCGATCCACGACGCCGACGCCCGCGGACAGAGCTTCGGGCAGGTCAGCAACGCCTTCATCCGGGTGGTCAACCAGGCCGACGGCAGTGAACTGGCGCGCTACGACCTGAGCGAGGACGCCTCCACGGAGACGGCGATGATCTTCGGCGAGGTTTACCGCTACGGCGGGGAGTGGAAGTTCAGGGCTGTTGGGCAGGGGTACGCGTCGGGTCTGCGCGGCATCGCTCTAGACTTCGGGGTCAACGTTTCGTAAAGCGCCGTCCACCCGTGCGCGGGGGACCCCACACAACGAGGGATTGGGTAGGAAGTGCTCCTGAAAACCTTTGGCTGGTCATTCGCCGTCACGGTGGCGGGCCTGGCCTTGGCCGGCGTGCTCTGGGGGTGGCAGGGGCTCGCGATCGTCGGGATCCTCTCGATCCTGGAGATCTCGCTCTCGTTCGACAACGCCGTCATCAACGCGGGCATCCTGCGGAAGATGAATGCCTTCTGGCAGAAGGTCTTCCTGACCGTCGGCATCCTGATCGCCGTGTTCGGCATGCGGCTGGTCTTCCCGGTCGTCATCGTGGCCATCACGGCCAAGCTGGGCCCGATCGAGGCCGTCGATCTCGCGATCAACAACAAGCCGCAGTACGAACACCTCGTCACCGCCGCACACCCGGCGATCGCCGCCTTCGGCGGCATGTTCCTGCTCATGATCTTCCTCGACTTCATCTTCGAGGAGCGGGACTACAAGTGGCTCTCGTGGATCGAGAAGCCGATGGGCAAGCTGGGCAAGCTCGACACCCTCTCGGTCATCATCGCGCTGGTCGCGCTGCTCGTCACGGCCATGACCGTGGCCACGGACGTGGCGCACGGCGGCGGTGACAAGAGCGCCACAGTGCTGCTCTCCGGCGTCGCGGGCCTGCTCACGTACCTCATCGTCGGCGGCGTCTCCGGCTACTTCGAGGACAAGCTGGAGGATGAGGAGGACGCGGAGGACGGCGAGGAGCGCGCGCCCGCCAAGGCCAAGGGCACCGGCGCGGCCGTGGGCCTGGCCGGCAAGGCCGCGTTCTTCATGTTCCTCTACCTGGAGGTCATCGACGCGTCCTTCTCCTTCGACGGCGTCATCGGCGCCTTCGCCATCACCAACGACATCTTCGAGATGGCGCTGGGTCTGGGCATCGGCGCGATGTACATCCGGTCGCTGACCGTCTACCTCGTCCGCAAGGGCACCCTGGACGACTACGTCTACCTGGAGCACGGCGCGCACTACGCCATCGGCGCGCTGGCGGTGATCCTCCTCATCACCATCAAGTACGAGATCCACGAGGTCATCACGGGTCTCATCGGCGTCCTCCTGATCGCCCTGTCCTTCTTCTCCTCGGTCCGCAAGAACCGTCTGGAAGGCAAGCCGAGCGCGGGGTCGTCCTCGAAGTCCGAGGTCAGCTCGGGGGTGTGACCACGGCCTGATTGAGGAACGCTCTGAGCGGGGCGGCCATGAGGTGGGGTACCTCGGGCCGTCCCGCGGCTGTGTCCGGTGTTGATCGATGGGGTGGGGCGAAGTGTCGTTCTTAGGAAACTGGCGACGCGGCGGAGCGCCGCAGTTCGACAACGGCGGAGCGTCGTACGTCGTCAAACTGACCAAACGCGATCCCGTGGTCTCGCTGACCAAACAGGGCGCCGCCAGCGGTAACCTCCGGGTCAACCTCTCCTGGCAGATGCGCACCACGGACTTCGCGGAGTACGCCGGCAGGCGGCAGAGCCTGTGGCGGCACCCGGGCCGGATCTTCAAGCCCGAAGTGGTGCAGGCGCAGGGCCCGGCGGTCGTGAAGATCGACCTCGACCTGGCGTGCATGTACGAGCTCAAGGACGGCACGAAGGGCGTCGTGCAGCCGCTGGGGAACTTCCTCGGCGAGATCAACAACGCGCCGTACATCCAGCTCAGCGGCGACGACCGGTTCGGCTCGGGGTCGGGCGAGACGCTCTACATCAACCTCGACCACCAGGAGGAGTTCAAGCGCCTGCTGATCTTCGTCTACATCTACGACGGCACCCCGGCCTTCGACCGCACGCACGCCATCATCACGCTCTACCCGAGCAACGGGCCGCGCGTGGAGATCGGGCTGGACGAGCGGGCGCCGCAGGCCCGTTCGTGCGCGGTCTTCATGCTGGAGAACACCAAGGGCGAGCTGACGGTGCGCCGCGAGGTGAGGTACGTCTACGGCTTCCAGGCCGAGCTGGACCGGCTGTACGGCTGGGGCCTGCAGTGGGGGCGCGGCTACAAGAGCCAGGTGTGAGCGCCGGGCGCGCCTGCCGGCACGTGCGGGCAGGCGCGCCCGCCCGCCCGCACGTGACGTGAACGGGCGGCGCGCGCCGTCCCATGAGCGCCTCAGCGGCGCTGGAACTGCGGTCCCTGCGGCGGCAGTACGAGCGGCCCGTGCTCCGGCACCGGCCCGGGGGCCGCTCCGTCGGGCGCGGGCGGCGGGTAGCCGTAGCCGGTGGCCGCCGTCTGCGGCTGCGGATAGCCGTACGCGGGCTGCGCCTGGCCCGGGCCCGGCTGCGGGCCGGGGTAGCCGTACGCGGGCCCCGGGGACTGCTCGGGCGGCCCCGGATAGCCGTACGCGGGCGGACCCGGCGGCATGGCCGGCGGCGGGGGCACGTTCTCCGGGTAGCCGTAGGCGGCAGGGCCGGCCGCCGGAGCGCCGGTGGGCTGCGTCGGCGGCGCGAACGCCGCGGTGCCGACGGGCTCCGTGGCCCCGGCAGCCGGTTCGGG
>NZ_JBEPFC010000164.1:0-16053 GCF_040301705.1 Streptomyces sp. NPDC000151
GGATCGTCGTGGGCGCCGTCGCGCTCGCGTTGGTGGCGGGCGGCGTGGGCGGCGGCGTCGGCGCGTACATGGAGCGCGACGGCGGCGTCGGCGACGTCCGGCTGCCGCAGGTCTCCGGGGAGCAGTCCGGCCGCGCCCCGGACAGCGTGGCGGGCATCGCGCGTGCCGCGCTGCCCGGCGTCGTCACGCTGCACGTGCGCGGCGGCGGCGAGGAAGGCACCGGCACCGGCTTCGTACTGGACCGCCGCGGCCATCTCCTGACGAACAACCACGTCGTCGAGGCCGGCGGCGCGGACGGCGAGATCTCCGTCACGTTCAGCGGTGGCTCCACCGCCACCGGCCGCGTCGTGGGCCGGGACAGCGGCTACGACCTCGCCGTCGTCAAGGTCGACGGCGTCGGCGACCTCAAGCCGCTCACCCTCGGCGACTCCGACGACGTACGCGTCGGCGACCCCGTCGTGGCGATCGGCGCGCCCTTCGACCTCGCCAACACCGTCACCGCCGGCATCATCAGCGCCAAGCAGCGCCCCATCACCGCGGGCGGCGAGAGCGGCGACGGCAGCGACGTCAGCTACGTCGACGCGCTGCAGACCGACGCGCCGATCAACCCGGGGAACTCCGGCGGGCCGCTCGTCGACGGCCGGGCGCACGTGATCGGCATCAACAGCGCCATCCGCGCGGCCGGCAGCGGCGACAGCCTCGGCGGCGAGCAGGGCGGCAGCATAGGGCTGGGCTTCGCGATACCGATCAACCAGGGCAAACGCGTCGCCGAAGAGCTGATCAACACCGGCCGGGCGACGCATCCGGTGATCGGCGTGACGCTGGACATGGGGTACTCGGGGGACGGCGCCCGGGTCAGCGCCAAGAGCCGGGGCGGCGGCGCGGCGGTCACGCCCGGCGGGCCCGGCGCGCGGGCCGGCATCAAGGCGGGCGACCTGATCACGGAGGTGGACGGCGGTCCCGTGCACAGCGGTGAGGAGCTGATCATCAAGATCCGCAGCCACCGCCCCGGGGACCGGCTGAAGCTGAGAGTCGAGCGGGACGGCAGCCCGCGCACGGTCGAGATCACCCTCGGCTCGTCCACCGACCAGAGCTGACCGGTACCTGGATGGTCCCTGACCGGCCTCTGGATGAACCCTGGCCGATACCTGACCGCCGGCGACCGGAACCGCCGGCACCCCCGGATGCCTCGATCGTTTGCACGGTGTTGGGGCGGGTGACTCCCGTTGGACGGCCGGGGCCAGGTACCGTGATAGTCGGCCTGGCCGGTAGGCCGCAGGATGGGCCGCGGACGGATCAAGGAGCTGCCAGGTGTTCTTCGACATAGGACCCCTCGAGCTGGTCGCGCTCGTGATCCTCGCGGTACTGATCTTCGGCCCGGACAAGCTGCCGAAGGTGATCCAGGACGTGACGGGATTCATCCGCAAGGTGCGGCAGTTCTCCGACAGCGCCAAGGAAGACATCCGCTCGGAGCTGGGCCCCGAGTTCAAGGACTTCGAGTTCGAGGACCTGAACCCGAAGAACTTCGTACGCAAGCACGTCCTGGAGAAGGACGAGTACGGCCTCCAGGAGATCCGCAACGGCTTCGACGTGAAGCAGGAGATGGCCGAGGTCACGGAGGCCGTCCGGGGCAACGGCGACGGCGGCGGTGGCGTCCGGCACAGCCTCACCAAGGAGTCCCCGGACGCCGCGAGCGGCACGTCCGACCGGTTGACCAAGCGCGAGGCCCCCGCCGCGGAGGACCGTCCGCCTTTCGACGCCGACGCCACCTGATACGTCCGTATGTCCGGCTGTGTTGACGCGTATGGCTATGCTCCCCGTGTCCGGGGTGAGGTCGCCTGAGGGGGGCGGGCCGCCCACGACGCAGGGCAACGAGGAGGCTCCGCGCAGATGGAGACGAAGAGTCGGGCCGGCGCACACCCGGTGTCCGTTGACACCGGGGAGAAGGTCGACGGCTATCTGATGGCCGATTTCCCGTGGTACGGCCTGGACGAGGCGTTCACGGGCCCGCGCCGGCTGATGCACGCCGGCGTCACCCCCCAAGGCACGGTCGAGCACGGTTCGCTCGCGCACGGCGAGGAGCCCACCATTCGGGTGGAGACCGTGCCGGACGCCGAGCGCTTCGCCGTCGTGGTCACCGTCCCCTGCCGCCCCGTACGGCGCAGCGCGGACGGCACGGGCGTCCTGGAAGCCACCTCGGTGTCCTCGGCCGCCTGGCTGGCCGGCTCGGGCCTGCTGAACTGCACCTGGCCGGTGCAGATGGAGCGGGCGCTGCGGCAGGACTGGCTGGACCAGCAGACCATGCTCGCGTGGGAGCTGGCGGACGACCTGACCGGCGAGGCGTGGAGCGAGCTGACGCTCCCGGTGGACGGCGTGCCGACGCCGTTCCACTACCGCGAGTCGGAGTACGGCTGGGTGCTCGCGGGCTCCGCGGGCGACGGCGCGGACGGCGCGCACATCGGCGCGTACGGGCGCGGCATGAGCGCCTACGGGCTCGGCTTCGCGGTCGTGAAGGACATCAAGTCGTACGAGGGCTGAGCCCCCGCCGGGGCCCGCCACGCCCCGGCCCGCACGACGAAGGGGCGGACCGTTCGACGGCCCGCCCCTCCCGTGAAGCCCGGAAATCGCCCGGCTACGCGCTCAGAACTTGTTGCGCGGGGTGATCCCCAGCGACATGCCCGACAGGCCGCGCTGGCGGCCGCCCAGCTTGCCGGCGATCGCGCGGATCGCCGCGCCCGCGCCGGAGTCCGGATCGGTGAGCACGATCGGCTTGCCCTCGTCGCCGCCCTCGCGCAGCCGCACGTCGATCGGGATGGAGCCGAGCACCGGCACCTGCGTACCGGTCGTCTTCGTGAGGCCCTCGGCGACCCGCTCGCCGCCGCCCGTGCCGAAGACGTCGACGATCTCGCCGCTGGGCAGCTCCAGGCCCGCCATGTTCTCGACCACGCCGACGATCTTCTGGTGGGTCTGTACGGCGATGGAGCCGGCCCGCTCGGCGACCTCGGCGGCGGCCTGCTGCGGGGTGGTCACGACGAGGATCTCGGCGTTCGGCACCAGCTGGGCCACGGAGATCGCGATGTCGCCCGTGCCCGGGGGCAGGTCGAGCAGCAGGACGTCCAGGTCGCCCCAGTACACGTCCGCGAGGAACTGCTGGAGCGCGCGGTGCAGCATCGGGCCGCGCCAGACGACCGGCGCGTTGCCCGGGGTGAACATGCCGATCGAGATGACCTTCACGCCGTGCGCGGCCGGCGGCATGATCATGTTCTCGACCTGGGTGGGGCGGCCCTCGGCGCCCAGCATCCGCGGCACGGAGTGGCCGTAGATGTCCGCGTCCACGACGCCGACCTTCAGGCCGTCGGCCGCCATCGCCGCCGCGAGGTTCACCGTCACCGAGGACTTGCCGACGCCGCCCTTGCCGGAGGCGACCGCGTAGACCCGGGTCAGCGAGCCGGGCTGGGCGAAGGGGACCTCGCGCTCGGCGGTGCCGCCGCGCAGCGCCGTGGCCAGCTCCTTGCGCTGCTCGTCGCTCATCACGTCCAGCTCGACGGCGACGCTGGTGACGCCCTCGACCCCGGCGACCGCGTCGCGCACGTTGCTGGTGATCGTCTCGCGCATCGGGCAGCCGGAGACGGTGAGGTAGACCGCGACCGACACCGTGCCGTCGGCCGCGATGTCCACCGATTTGACCATCCCCAGCTCGGTGATGGGGCGGTGGATCTCGGGGTCGTTCACCGTCGCGAGCGCATCGCGGATCGCGTCCTCGCTCGGAGCGGCCGTTGTGGGCGTGTCGGTAGCCATGACCCGATGGTACGGCTCAGTAGGGGGCCTCCGGAAAGCCCCGTCGGCGGTCGTGTTCGTCACTCTCGGTGGCGGCGGGCCGACGTGCGTTCCTCGTACTCGCCGTCCTCGTCCCGCCGTTCCTCCAGTTCCTTGATCATGTCCTGCAGTTCCGAGCGGATCCAGTCGCGGGTGGCGACCTCGCCGAGGCCGAGGCGGAGCGCCGCGATCTCGCGGGTCAGGTACTCGGTGTCGGCGATCGACCGCTCGTTCTGCTTGCGGTCCTGTTCGCGGCTGACCCGGTCCCGGTCGTCCTGCCGGTTCTGCGCGAGCAGGATCAGCGGCGCGGCGTACGACGCCTGAAGGGACAGCATGAGGGTCAGGAAGATGAAGGGGTACTCGTCGAAGCGCAGCGGTGCGGGCGCCGAGATGTTCCAGGTGACCCAGATGATGATCAGGACGGTCATCCAGACGATGAACCGGCCGGTGCCCAGGAAGCGCGCGATCTTCTCCGACAGCCGCCCGAACGCCTCCGGGTCGTACTCCGGCAGCAGGCTGCGGCGCGGCGCGCGCGGCACGTCCAGCCGCACCCGCGCGCGCTCCCCGGTGGCCGCGGCGGCCCGCGCCCGCTCCTTCGCGCTCTCGCGCTCCTCAACGCCCATGCGCGCCCCCGCCCGCGGCGCCGGCGGCGCTGCTGCCCGGAGCGCCGCCCGCGTGCCCGTTGGCGCGGCCCTCCGCCCGGTCCGCTTCGCCCCCGGCGAGGTGATCGGTGGCGTCCACCCCGGGCGCGCCGTGCAGGTCCGTCTCGCGCCAGTCCTCGGGCAGCAGGTGGTCCAGTACGTCGTCCACGGTCACCGCGCCCAGCAGCGACCCGCTCTCGTCCACGACCGGCGCGGCGACCATGTTGTACGTGGCGAGGTAGCTGGTCACGGACGGCAGCGGGGTGTCCGGCGGCAGCGGCGGCAGATCGCTCTCCACGATGGCGCCGACGAGGGTGAAGGGCGGGTCGCGCAGCAGCCGCTGGAAGTGGACCACGCCGAGGTACTTGCCGGTCGGCGTCTGGTCCGGCGGCCGGCAGACGTACACCTGGGCGGCGAGCGCGGGGGAGAGGTCGGGATCGCGCACCCGGGCGAGCGCGTCGGCGACCGTGGCGTCCGCGCCCAGCACGATCGGCTCGGTGGTCATCAGGCCGCCCGCGGTCCGCTCCTCGTACGCCAGCAGGCGCCGTACGTCGGCCGCGTCGGACGGCTTCATCAGGGTCAGCAGCCGCTCCTTCTCCTCCTCGGGGAGCTCGGAGAGCAGGTCGGCGGCGTCGTCGGGGTCCATCGCCTCCAGGACGTCGGCGGCCCGCTCGTCCTGCAGCTTGCCGAGGATCTCGATCTGGTCGTCCTCCGGCAGCTCCTCCAGGACGTCGGCGAGCCGGTCGTCGTCCAGCGCGGCGGCCACCTCGACGCGGCGCTTCGGGTTGAGGTGGTGCAGGACGCTCGCCAGGTCGGCGGGGTGCAGCTGCTCGAAGGTGGCGAGCAGGCTCTCCGCGCCCTGCCCGTGCTCCTCCAGAGAGAACCCGGTGACCTGCGACCACTCCAGGGTCAACGTTTCTCCGCGGCGCCGCAGCGTCCCGCCCTTCCCCTTCCGTACGAAGACCTTGTCGATCTCCCAGTCGCGGCGGGCCGGCAGCTGAGTGATGCCGATGTCCAGGACGGTGACCTCTTCGTCGGTCTCCACGATGCGCACCCGGCGGTCCAGCAGCTCGCCGAGGACGAGGGTCTCCGAGGCGCGCTGCTCGAAGCGCCGCATGTTGACCACGCCGGTCGTGATCACCTGGCCGGACTCCACGCCCGTCACCCGCGTCATCGGCAGGAAGATCCGGCGCCGGCTGATCACCTCGACGACCAGTCCCAGCAGCCGCGGCGGCCGGCCGCCCACCCGCAACATGGCCACCAGGTCCCGCACCCGGCCGACCTGGTCGCCGTTGGGGTCGAAGACGGCGATGCCGGAGAGGTGCGAGACGAACACCCGGGGGGTGACCACCGCCATGCCGCGCGCCTCCGCTCCTTCTCCTCCGGCTCCCGGCGGACCAGGGCCACCCGACTCCCGATAAAACGGCTGAAATCGCGCTTCAGCCGGACTTCAGGCTAACGCGCCCGCCGGACGGGTGCCCCGGCAGGCACCACCGTACGACTGTCCCCTTCTCCGCCCCGGCCCTCCGCGTCGGAAGGTGTGCGGGGCACCGGTACGCTGCCGTACGCCGTCGAGGCCACCGCGACCGACCCAGTGCACCAGGAGGCAGGCAGCCGTGACCGCTATTTCGCCAGGTTCGCCAGGAACGAGCCGCCGGTCCCGCACCGCCCGCCGCCGCGCGGGCCGGGCGACGGCCGTCGCGGCGGTGTGCGCGGGCCTGGCCCTTGCGCTGGCGGCCTGTGGCGGCTCGGAGGACCCGGACGCGGGCACCAACGGCGTCGGGAAGCTGTCCCCCGCCAAGATCCGGAAGAAGACGCTGGCCGCCGCGGACAGCGCGGGGAGCGTCCACGTCTCCGGCAAGCTCGTCAGCGGCCGCAGCACGTACGAACTGGACATGCGGCTGGCCCAGAACGGCGGCAAGGGCACGGTCGCCACGAAGGACACCACCTTCTCCCTGCTGCGCATCGACCGGTCGCTGTGGGTGAAGGCGGATGCCGACTTCTGGGCGCATCAGAAGGGCTCCTCGCCGAGCGGTAGCGACACCGCGGCCGCCGCCAAGCTGGGCGGCAAGTACGTGAAGGTGCCCTCCGAGGACCGCACCTACCGGCAGTTCAGCGGCTTCACCGAGAAGGAGCCGCTGCTGGACACGCTGCTCACGCTGCACGGCGGCCTCTCCCGGGGTGCGCACGGCAGCCTGGACGGGACCCGCACGATCCGGGTCGCGGCCGCGCGGGGCAACGGGGGCACGCTGGACGTCTCCCTGGAGGGCGAGCCCTACCCGCTGCGGCTGCAGCGGGCCGGCGGCGCGGGCGTGGTCACCTTCGCCGACTGGGACGAGCACATCGAGCTGGAGCGCCCGGACGACGACAAGGTCGTGGACTACGGGGAGAGCCTCGGCAGCGGGAACTGATCCCGCCGCGCCGGCATTACGGGAGCGACGCTCCCTGTGCGGCGGTACTCAGCCGCGCCGCTTCCGGCGCAGCAGCTTCGGGAGCGCGGCGGGGACCGGCTCGCGGGTCGTGGCGCCGGTCGGCAGCGGGCGGGCCGCCTGCGCGTCCGCGCCGAAGTCCGTACGGGCGGCGGGCGCCCCGTCCTCCGTGAGCGGGGCCAGCCGCAGCACCCGGCACTCGCGGGCCCAGCGCTCCGGCATGGTGTCCGCGTCCGGCGCGTTCAGCCGCTTGCCCTTCAGCTCGCCGACGGCGGCCTCCCAGGACTCGCTGTGCGGCGCGGCCTCGGTGACCCGGGCCGTCCAGGCGACCAGCCGGCCGCCCTTGTCCTTGCTGCGCACGGTGACGGTGGCGGTGCCGCCGTCGGTGAGCCCGAGGTCCGCGAGCGGCTGCTCCAGGGGGCCGTCGCCGACCAGGCACGCGGCGCCGTCGTGCCAGACGTGCCACAGCGCGCGGGCCGGGCCCTCGGTCCCCTGGACCCAGATGAGGCCGGACTTCTTGGTGGCCTCCTCGATGAGGGCCTGATCGAGCAGCGGCTGGGGCACGGTCTCCGTCATGCCCGCAAGCCTAGAGGGGCCCGTGCGGGGAGCGTGCCGCCGCCCCGCGCCGAGCGCTCGTGCCGCTGTGCGCGCCCCCGCCCGCTACAGCCAGCCGTTGCGCTTGAAGCCGCGGTGGATGCCGAAGCAGATGACGACCGTGAGCATCAGGACGGCCGGGTAGCCGTACTTCCAGTGCAGCTCGGGCATGTACTTGAAGTTCATGCCGTAGATCCCGGCGATCATCGTCGGCACGGCGAAGATCGCCGCCCACGACGTGATCTTGCGCATGTCCTCGTTCTGCGCCACCGTCGCCTGCGCCAGGTTGGCCTGGAGGATGGAGTTCAGCAGGTCGTCGAAGTTGAGCACCTGCTCGTTGACGCGCGCCAGGTGGTCGGCGACGTCCCGGAAGTACTTCTGGATGTCGGAGTCGACCAGCCGCATCGGCCGCTCGCTCAGCTGCTGCATCGGCCGCAGCAGCGGCGAGACCGCCCGCTTGAACTCCAGCACCTCGCGCTTGAGCTGGTAGATCCGCCCGGCGTCGCCCTTGGACGCGCTGCCGCCCCGGACCTGCGCCTTGCCGTTCGTGCCGGAGCTGAAGACGTCGATCTCGACCTCGTCGATGTCGTCCTGCACGGCGTCGGCGACCGCGATGTAGCCGTCCACGACCTGGTCGGCGATGGCGTGCAGCACGGCCGAGGGGCCCTTGGCGAGCAGCTCGGGGTCGTCCTGGAGGCGGTGCCGCAGCGCGCGCAGCGAGCCCTGGCCGCCGTGCCGGACGGTCACGATGAAGTCCCGGCCGGTGAAGCACATCACCTCGCCGGTCTCCACGACCTCGCTGGTGGCGGTGAGCTCGGCGTGCTCGACGTAGTGGATCGTCTTGAAGACGGTGAAGAGCGTGTCGTCGTACCGCTCCAGCTTGGGCCGCTGGTGGGCGTGGACGGCGTCCTCGACGGCCAGCGGGTGCAGCCCGAACTCCTGGGCGATGCCGGCGAACTCGCGCTCGGTCGGCTCGTGCAGCCCGATCCAGGTGAAGCCGCCGTTCTCGTGCACGTCGGCGATGGCCTCGGAGGGGCTGACGTGGTTGCTGACGCGGCGTCCGTCCCGGTAGACGCCGCAGTCGACGATGGCGCTGTTGGCCGAGGCGGCGCGGGTGGTGTCGTACTCGTACGGGGAGTCGCCGCGCCGCCGGGAGGGGCGGACGGCGGCGCGCAGGTCGCGGATCATCGACATGGCGGGCTCCTTCACGGGCCGGCCGTCAGCCGAGGGCGCGGGGCGTAACGCAACCCGGAACGTGGACGTACGCGGCATCGTCGGCCGTACGTCCGCAAAGCGGGCGGCGCTCCGTGCGGTGGTGCTGACGGCAGTTCGCAGTGCGGAAAGAACAGAGAAAACCGAGGTGCAGGCGTTCTTCCGTCAGGTGCTGCCGGTGCGAAGGGACTTCACGGTTTCACCGCGACGCGGTGGGGTACGGAAGCTCTCGAGATCAGGAGAGTCGCATCATCAGCGGGAGGACGGGAGAACTGCCGGTACTGCACGGTCGACTAGGATCCATGCCAGTCCCACCTCCTCCGGTCGGTCCCTGCTGGGGGACGACGTCTTTCGCTGACCAGATGGCAAGGCTATCAGCCGACTGAACCGTTACGGCCCCGCTCCGCCGCCGCTTTGCCTGTTCCATACCGGGTGCCCGCGCGGGCCTATGCTCGCCGCATGTCTGACGTTCTTGAGCTGGTCGAGGCCCGGCTGCTGATGGCCCTGGGGAAGCCGGACGCGCGCGCGGCGGTGACGTTCCTCGGTACGGACCGCATCGAAGTACTGCGCTACGCCGACGGCGAGCTGGTGCGATACGTCACCCTCGGCATGTCCGCCAACCCCATGACGGACCCCTCGGAGGTACTCGCCGACCCGCTGCGGGGCCCGCGCGCCGAGCTGGTCCTGACCGTGCGGAACGGCCGCGCCGACACCGACAAGGTGCTCAGGTCCCTCGCCGTACTGGCCGCTTCCCCGCAGGTCGAGGGCGTCATCGTGGCCCCGGGCGCGTCCCTGGACGTGGGTGAGCCGCTGTGGCCGGGCGCCCCCTTCACCTCGGTGCTGGTCACCGAGGGCGGGGGACTGGTGGAGGACCTGGAGCTCGACGACCCCATGGACCCGGTGCGCTTCCTGCCGCTGCTCCCGATGACGCCGAACGAGGCGGCCTGGAAGCGGGTCCACGGCGCGGCGGCCCTGGAGGAGCGCTGGCTCCAGCAGGGCACCGACCTGCGGGACCCGCTGCGGAACGGCGTACCCCTGGACTGACGCGGCGGTCCTGTGGGCCGACGCACGGAGATCGAAACGTCACCGTATGAAGATGGCGTGATCGGAGTGGCTGTTTGGCCTGAAGGTGACCGGTGCCGAGCGGCGCAGGGCCGCCCCGGACGGGTGATCGTCCTTGACGCGCGGGCGGCCCTGGAGGACCGTTGAGCTTTATGAGGGGCGAACCCAGTTGCCCGAAGTGCGGTGGCCGGGTGCGGGCGCCCGGTCTCTTTGCCGACTCCTGGCAGTGCGACGTGCACGGCACCGTGCACCCGCTCCAGCCGGTCGTGCCGCCGAGCGTCGAAGCGCTGGCCGTGGTGGTGAACCGTGCGCGCGTTCCCGTATGGATGCCGTGGCCGCTGCCGGTGGGCTGGCTGTTCACCGGTGTGGCCTGTGCGGGGGACGACCGCAGCGGCGGCCGGGCCACGGCGGTGGCCTGCTCGGGACCCGGACCGCTGGGCGGGCCGGGCGAGCTGGTGCTGGTCGCCGAGGAGCTGGGCGTCGGCCTCGGCGCGCGGTATGCGGGCATCGACGGCCCGGACCCGGGCCCGCGCATGAAGGTGGAGCGGCCGCCGCACGCCAAGGTGCTGGCCGCCGGCCGGCCCACCCCGCTGTGGCACGTCGAGGGCGTCCCCGAGGACCGCGCGGTCTTCGCGGGCGAGGCGTGCGGGCTGTGGCTGTGGGCGGTCGTCTGGCCCGAGCAGTCGGGCCTGATGATGTACGACGAACTGGTCCTGACCGACCTGCGGGACGCGGGTGCCGAGGTCGACCTGCTGCCGTGCGGGGCGCTGTCGCCGCGCATCCTGTCCTGAGGTCTGCGCGCATCGCGTACTGAGGTCGGCACGCGGCCTGTCCTGAGACTCGGGCCGAGAGCCGCGCGCCCGGGAGCGGTGCCTACAGCGGCGCGGGGGTGGCCGTCCGGACGCCGGTTATCCTTTGGGGCGTCCCCTGTTGTCCGGCGCCCTGTCCGGCCGTTGCCCGGTCCGCCGTCCCGTCCGTGTCTGGAGTCCGCGTCGTGCGTATCGACCTGCACACCCACTCCACCGCGTCCGACGGCACGGACACCCCCGCCGAACTGGTACGCAACGCCGCCGACGCCGGTCTGGACGTCGTCGCGCTCACCGACCACGACACCGTCGGCGGACATGCCGCGGCCAAGGCGGCACTGCCGCCCGGCCTCACGCTCGTGACCGGCGCCGAGCTGTCCTGCCGGCTGCCGGCCCGCGACGGCAGCGGCGACGGCATCAGCCTGCACATGCTGGCCTACCTCTTCGACCCCGAGGAGCCGGAGCTCGCCCGCGAGCGGGAGCTGGTACGCGACGACCGGGTGCCGCGCGCCCGCGGCATGGTCGCGAAGCTCCAGGAGCTCGGCGTGCCCGTCACCTGGGAGCAGGTCGCGCGGATCGCCGGGGACGGCGCGGTCGGCCGGCCGCACATCGCCACCGCCATGGTCGAGCTGGGCGTCGTGCCCACCGTCTCGGACGCCTTCACCCCCGAGTGGCTGGCCAACGACGGACGGGCGTACGTCGAGAAGCACGAGCTGGACCCCTTCGAGGCGGTCCGGCTGGTCAAGGCCGCGGGCGGGGTCACCGTCTTCGCGCACCCGCTGGCCCTCAAGCGCGGCGTGTGCGTCCCCGAGAGCGCGATGGCCGAGCTGGCCGCCGCCGGTCTGGACGGCATCGAGGTCGACCACATGGACCACGACGCGCCGACCCGGGAGAGGCTGCGCGGCATGGCCGCCGACCTGGGCGTGCTCACCACCGGCTCCAGCGACTACCACGGCAGCCGCAAGACCTGCCGGCTCGGCGAGTACACCACCGACCCCGAGATCTACGGGGAGATCGTGCGCCGCGCGACCGGCGCGTTCCCCGTCCCGGGCGCCGGCGGCTGAGCCGGGCCGCCCCGCCCCACACCTCTCCGCCCCCAGCGGCTTTCCGGCGCCCCGCGCCGTCTTCCTCCCCCCCCGTACGTGCGCCGTGGTGTGCGCGTGCGTCCGTACCACTCCTCGCAAGGCCATCACCGTGTTCGACCTCGCTGTCTTCGGATCCCTCTTTCTCACGCTTTTCGTGATTATGGACCCCCCTGGAATCACCCCGATCTTCCTCGCCCTCTCCTCCGGCCGCCCGGCCAAGGTGCAGCGCCGGATGGCCTGGCAGGCGGCGGCCGTCGCGTTCGGCGTCATCGCCGTCTTCGGCGTCTGCGGCCGGCAGATCCTGGCGTACCTGCACATCTCCACGCCCGCGCTGATGATCGCGGGCGGGCTGCTGCTCCTGCTGATCGCGCTCGACCTGCTGACGGGGAAGTCGGAGGAACCGACGCAGACCAAGGACGTCAACGTCGCGCTCGTGCCGCTGGGCATGCCGCTGCTGGCCGGGCCCGGCGCGATCGTGTCGGTGATCCTCGCCGTGCAGCACGCGCAGGGGTTCACAGGCCAGGTGTCGGTCTGGGCGGCGATCGCCGCGATCCACGTGGTGCTGTGGCTGGTGATGCGCTTCTCGCTGGTGATCATCCGGGTGATCAAGGACGGTGGGGTGGTACTGGTGACCCGGCTCGCCGGCATGATGCTCTCCGCGCTGGCCGTCCAGCAGATCATCAATGGCGTGACCCAGGTGATCAACGCCGGCTGAGGCGCCAGCGGTGCGCACCGGGAAGCCGGGCCCGGGCGTGCGCGCCGCGCCGGAAGGCGCCGTCCCCGTACAACACGCCGCCCCCGTACGGATCGTCCGTACGGGGGCGCTGCTTTCGATGGCCCGAAGAGGCCGGGGGCCGCGTTACGAAGCGGCCGCCGCGGAATCGGCGGGGCGGATGTAGATGCGCTGGCCGATTGCGGCGGCCTGCTGCACGATCTGATTGACGGAGGCGGCGTCCACGACGGTGCTGTCCACGGCCATGCCGTTGACATCGTCAAGGTGCATGATTTCGAAGCGCATAAAGGGCTTCTCCCTTCGTCTGATCCTCCTGAGGAGAACTGCTGAAGCGGCACGAGTGCCTGTCATCGGTGTCAGGCGTGCCATAGGGGACAACGAAGTGCTCTGAGCAATAATTCCCTACGCTAAAGAAAATTTTCGCGAGGCTAATTACTCACCAGTCAGTACGGCCGTCGCACGCCGCCCGGCCGGTTGTGTCTCCCCCGCCCGCGCCAGGAGAATCGGACCGGTATGAACGACGACCTCCGGCCCGCGGGCCCCACCGACCTCACCGCTGTCGTGGCGGGCATCGAGCGCACCAACGAGCTGCTCAACCGCGTCCTGGCCGAGGTCGCCACCACCCCCTCCACGCACGCGGTCTTCGTCGACGCGGGCTACCTCTACGCCGCGGCCGGCCGGCTGGTCACCGGCACGGAGGACCGCCGCTCCTTCGACCTCGACGCCGAGGGGATCATCGACGCGTTCATCGAGATGGCCCGCACGGTCTTCCCCGACAGCCGGCTGCTGCGGGTGTACTGGTACGACGGCGCGCGGCGCCGCATCCACACCCTGGAGCAGCAGTCCATCGCCGAGCTCCCCGACGTCAAGGTCCGCCTCGGCAACCTCAACGCCAACAACCAGCAGAAGGGCGTCGACTCCCTGATCCGCTCCGACCTGGAGTCGCTCGCCCGGCACCGCGCCATCAGCGACGCGGTGCTCATCGGCGGCGACGAGGACCTGGTCTCCGCCGTCGAGGCGGCGCAGGGGTACGGCGCGCGGGTGCACCTGTGGGGCATCGAGGCCACCGAGGGGCGCAACCAGGCCGAGCCGCTGCTCTGGGAGGTCGACAGTCAGCGCACCTTCGACCTGGAGTTCTGCAAGCCGTACGTCACCGAGCGCACCGTCTACGACAGCGGCCCCACGGGCGCGGCCGACGACGGCCCGGCGCCCCGCCGCGAGGACGTCCGCTTCGTCGGCGCGCAGATCGCCGCCCAGTGGCTGGCCTCGCGCGGCCGGGACTGGACGGCCGACCTGCTGCCCGGCCATCCGTACCTCCCGGGCGCCGTCGACCAGGACCTGCTGACCACCGCCGAGGGCCTGCTGCGCCACTCCCTGCGCCCGTACGCGGACCTGCGGCGGGTACTGCGGGACGGCTTCTGGGAGCACGTACGGGCGCAGTTCTGAGCCCGCGCGCGGCCTGGAGCGTCAGTGCGCCACGTACTCCGCGAGGCGCGCGAAGAAGCCGGTCCAGCCCGCCTTGGCCTGCGCGTACTGCCCGGCGGACAGCGTGCCGCCGGTCTGCTGGAAGTCCATCTCGGTCTTGTCGCCGAGGCCGTTGAGGGCGACGGTGACCAGCTCGCCCTCGGCGTCCTCCGGGGCCGAGGCGTCCTTCAGGGTGAAGACCAGCCGCTCGGGCGGCACGATCTCCCGGTAGACGCCGTGGAACGGCAGCTCGCCGCCGTCCGGGGTGCGCACGACCAGGTGCCACGCGCCGCCCGCCCGTACGTCCATCGCCATCTCCTCGACGGGGACCTCCAGCTCGCCCCCGTACCAGTACGCGAGGGCCTCCGGCGTCGTCCACGCCTGGAACACCCGGTCCCGCGGGGCGTCGAAGAGGCGAATGATCGAAATGCCGCTGTCGTCCGTCATGGCCGTCCGTCCTCCGTCATCGGGTGCGCGGTGGGCCCGAGCCTGTGTCCGAGAGCCTGTGGCTGCCTACAGATGGTCGCCCGGACGGGGGCTGCCGGCTTCCCGGAGCGGCCGGAGGAGTGCCGTTCCGGCCATTCCGGGATGTCGCGCGGCGGGACGGGCGCGCTACCGGCCGGCCGCCTCGTCCCAGAAGGAGACCAGGGCCGCCGCCGTCTCCTCGGGCCGGTCGACGTTGGGGGAGTGCTCGGCGCCCGCGACGACGGTGCGGCGCGCGCCGAGCCGCTCGGCCATCTCGTCCAGCTGCGGCACCGGCCAGGCGTAGTCGACGGCGCCGGACAGCACGTGCTTGGGCAGCGGTACGGCGGCCAGCGCGGCCACCCGGTCGGGCTCGCCCGCTATCTGCCGGGCGGTGCCGATCAGCTGCTCCGGTACGGTGCCCAGCCAGCGCCGGTGCAGGAACTCGGCGACCTCCGGCGGGGTGGTCTCGCCCGCCGCCTCCGGGGGGTCCAGCTCCCGCATCGCCTGCCAGACGGCCTCCATCGTCAGCGTCGTCAGCGCGTCGATGAGCATCTTGGCGCGGGCCTGCTGCTCGGGGGCGACCGCCGCCGGCCCGGAACTCATCAGCGTCAGCGAGCGGTACGGCGCGGCGTCGTCGAGGACCGCGGCCCGCGCCAGCAGTCCGCCGAGCGAATGCCCCAGCAGATGCACCGGGCCCGCGTCGAGCGCGGCGGCCTGCGCGGCGATGTCCCGCGCCAACTCGCCCTGGGCGTACGCCTGTTCCTCGCGCGGCCCGGGTGACTCGTACTGGCCTCTGCCGTCCACGGCCACGGTGCGGTACCCGGCCGCCGCCAGGGGCGCGAGCAGCGGCAGGAAGTCCTCCTTGCTGCCGGTGAAGCCCGGTACCAGCAGGGCGGTGCCGCGCACGGGGCCGTCGGGGCGCGCGTCGTGCACAGCGAACTCACCCCGCCCCGTGGCGAGTCGGTACGCACGGGCACACACGGGCAGCTCAAGGAACGGGGGCCTACTCATGGACCAGAGGCTATCCGGGACGGATGTCCGGCGGGTGCCGGAAAGATGACGTCCTCCGGCTCCGCCGTACGGCGTACGGCATACGTCGTACGGCAGTGGGCGGATCCGTCCGTACGCCGACGGCCCCGTACCGGCTGAGCGGTACGGGGCCGTCGACGGCGTGCGCGGGATCAGCCCTCGGGCGTGGCCTCGGGCGCCGCGGCCGTCTTCTTGGCAGCGGCCTTGCGCGTCCGGCGCGGCTTGGCGGGCGCCTCGGCGTCCGCGTCCGTGCCCTCGGCGGCACCGGTGGCGGCCTCGGCCTTCTTGGCGGCCGTCTTGCGGGTACGGCGCGGCTTGGCCGGGGCCTCGTCCGCCGCGAGGGCGGTGGCCTCGGCGCCTTCCGCGGCGTCCACCGCGGCCTCGGCCTTCTTGGCGGCGGTCTTCCGCGTCCGGCGCGGCTTGGCGGGCGCCTCGGTGGCCTCGGCGGTCGCGTCCGTGCCCTCGGCGGCCTCGACGGCCGTCTCGGCCTTCTTGGCGGCCGTCTTGCGCGTCCGGCGCGGCTTGGCCGGTGCCTCGGTGGCCTCGGCCGTCGCCTCGGTGGCCTCGGCCGTCGCCTCGGTGCCCTCGGCGGTGTCCACCGCGGCCTCCGCCTTCTTGGCGGCGGCCTTGCGCGTACGGCGCGGCTTGGCGGCCGGCGCGTCGGCGGCGGGCTCCTCGGGGGCGCTCTCCGTGACGGTGGCCTTCGCGGCGGCGCGC
>NZ_JBEPFC010000165.1:0-16022 GCF_040301705.1 Streptomyces sp. NPDC000151
GCGTTCGTCCTGAGCCAGGATCAAACTCTCCGTGAATGTTTGCCGGTAATCCGGCGAAACACACACGAGAGCGGAACGAGCGGACGGAATAGGTCTACTCGTTCACAGCGTCCTCGCTGTGTGTGCCACCGGGCACGAGGTGCCGGGTGGACTTTTCAAAGGAACCTCGTCCCAGCTAGTGCTGGAGACGGGGTATCAACATATCTGGCGTTGACTTTTGGCACGCTGTTGAGTTCTCAAGGAACGGACGCTTCCTTTGGTCCCGTTTCACCGGGCCCTCCGGGCGCTTCCCTTCGGTGTTTCACACTCTATCAGGTCTTTTTCGCCTTCCGAACCACTCTCTTTTCCGCAGCCATTGCACGCATTGCAAAGCAACGCAGGCATACAGAAATGATCGAGATTCTCGGATCAAGACTCTGATGGGGTGCTGTCCCGGTCTTGGGCCGCAGTGATTGCGTCCTCGTCTCCGGGGCAGGTGTTAGACAGTACAGGTGGGGTTGGGGCGAGGCAAATCGGGGGAAGGGCGGCGTCCAGCGGTACCCCGTCACACGCGTGATCGCGCCTCGCGTCTCTCGTGCGGAGTGTCCACTTCTTATGACTTACGCTCTGACCGGTGCGCCGTCCGGGACAGGTAGTGACGGCGACCTGATAGATCTCCACCCCTGGGAGGCTTCCCATGACCACCGTGACGTCCCCGCTCGCCGGACGCGCCATCGGGCTCAGTGCAGTTCCTGACCCCGTCTTCTCCGGCGCGATGGTGGGGCCCGGTACCGCGATCGACCCGGAGCGTGAGCCTTCCGTGGCGCTCGCGCCCGTGGACGGCGTTGTCGTATCTCTGCACCCACACGCGTTCGTCGTCGTCGACGGCGACGGGCACGGAGTGCTGACGCACCTCGGCATCGACACCGTTCAGCTCAATGGCGAGGGCTTCGAGCTGCTCGTCAACAAGGGGGACACCGTGACGCGCGGTCAGGGCGTCGTCCGGTGGAACCCCGCCGCCGTCGAGGAGGCCGGCAAGTCGCCGGTCTGCCCCGTCGTCGCTCTTGAGGCCACCGCCGACGCGCTCGGCGACGTGCGCGAGGACGGCGACGTGAAGGCCGGAGACCAGCTCTTCAGCTGGCAGTGATGCGCGGCGCCGTTCCGTAGGGCACGCGCGCGTGGCGCGCGCGGACGGCAGCGTGTACCGGGCGGCCCCACCGGACCGCACGTACGACAGTTCAACGCGACGGCAATGACCGTCGCATCACACGGAGACGGGTGCAATGGAGACAACGCTGCGAGGCGTCGGCGTGAGCCATGGTGTCGCCATAGGCGAGGTGCGGCACATGGGGACGGCGGTCCTGGAGCCGCCGGCCAAGCAGATCCCCGCCGAGGAAGCGGAGCGCGAGCAGGGGCGCGCCCGCCAGGCCGTGGAAGCCGTGGCCGCTGACCTGATCGCCCGTGGCAACCTCGCGGGCGGTGAGGCGCAGGCTGTGCTGGAGGCCCAGGCCATGATGGCCCAGGACCCCGAGCTGATGGCCGACGTCGACCGCCGCATCGCGGTGGGCAGCACGGCCGAGCGCGGTGTGTACGACGCTTTCGCCGCGTACCGGGCGCTGCTGGCCGGCGCCGGGGAGTACCTGGCGGGCCGGGTCGCGGACCTGGACGACGTGCGGAACCGGATCGTCGCGCGGCTGCTGGGCGTGCCCATGCCGGGTGTGCCGGACAGCGACGAGCCGTACGTGCTGATCGCGCGGGACCTCGCGCCGGCCGACACGGCGCTGCTGGACCCGTCGCTGGTGCTCGGCTTCGTGACCGAGGAGGGCGGGCCGACCAGCCACAGCGCGATTCTGGCGCGGGCGCTGGGCGTGCCGGCCGTGGTCGCGCTGCCGGGTGCGCATGAGCTGGTCGAAGGAACGGTGGTGGCCGTGGACGGCTCCACCGGGGAGATCTTCGTCAACCCGAGCGATGAGAAGCGCGCGGAGATGGAGCGGGCGGCCGAGGAGCGGAAGGCCGCGCTGGCCGCCGCCACCGGGCCGGGCGCGACGTCCGACGGGCACAAGGTGCCGCTGCTGGCGAACGTCGGCGGTCCGGCGGACGTGCCGGCGGCGGTCGAGGCCGGTGCCGAGGGCGTCGGGCTGTTCCGTACGGAGTTCCTGTTCCTCGACGACAGCAAGAACGCGCCGTCGGAGGAGAAGCAGGTCGAGGCGTACCGCCAGGTGCTGGAGGCGTTCCCCGAGGGCCGGGTGGTCGTGCGGGTGCTGGACGCGGGCGCGGACAAGCCGCTGGACTTCCTGACGCCGTCGGACGAGCCGAACCCGGCGCTGGGCGTGCGGGGTCTGCGTACCCTGCTCGACCACCCCGACGTGCTGCGGACCCAGCTCACCGCGCTGGCCAAGGCGGCGGAGGGGCTGCCGGTCTACCTCGAGGTCATGGCGCCGATGGTGGCGGACCGTACGGACGCCAAGGCGTTCGCCGACGCCTGCCGTGAGGCGGGGCTGCAGGCGAAGTTCGGTGCGATGGTGGAGATTCCCTCCGCCGCTCTGAGGGCGCGTTCGATCCTGCAGGAGGTGGAGTTCCTGTCGCTGGGCACCAATGACCTGGCGCAGTACACCTTCGCCGCCGACCGTCAGGTCGGTGCGGTGTCCCGGCTGCAGGACCCGTGGCAGCCCGCGCTGCTCGACCTGGTGGCGATCTCGGCCGAGGCCGCCAAGGCCGAGGGCAAGAGCTGTGGTGTGTGCGGCGAGGCGGCTTCCGACCCGCTGCTCGCGTGTGTGCTGACGGGACTGGGCGTCACCAGCCTTTCCATGGGTGCGGCGTCGCTTCCTTACGTGCGCGCGACGCTGGCGAAGCACACGCTGGCGCAGTGCGAGCGTGCCGCGTCGGCGGCGCGTGCGGCGGACACCGCCGAGGAGGCCCGTCTGGCGGCGCAGGCGGTGCTCTCCGGGGAGTGACCGCAGGTCCTTCGCCTCAGCGGCGCAGTGCCGTGTGGTGATGTCGTGGTGCCGATGGCCGTCCCGCCCTTGTGGCGGGGCGGCCGTCGGCGTTTCGGGAGGGCTGACCGCCGGTCTGCTACGTGTCCCCGCAGTGCTGGTGGGGGTATGCGGGCGGAGGCAGGGGGATGCCGGGGAGGTAGTCGACGCCCGGCTCGGGTGAGACGGGGTCGCCGGTCCTGGCGTCGGTGCAGTACGCGGAGAAGACCTCGGCGGCGGTGAGGGCGCGCAGCCAGGTGCCGTGGAGGGACCAGCCGCGTACTTCGTCGCCGTGCTCGTCGTCGAGGGTGCGGGCGACGACGCCGCCGGGGCGGCGCAGGGCAATGCCGGCGGCGAGGACCGTGCAGAAGATCAGTGCTTCCGCTTCGGCCAGGTGGAGGCGACCGTCGGGGAGTGCTGTCGCGTGCAGCGCCGCGAGCAGCGGGCTGCCGTCGCCGGCGGGGACGCTGCAGACGAGGTGGTGTCTGCCGGGGCCGAGGGCGTCGAGGAGTCGGAGCATGGCCTGGGAGGCGTTTTCGAAGGCGTCGTGGGCGGTGTCGCCGTCGCAGGCGGGACAGCGGCCCGCGGTGGTGAGGAGGGCGCCGGCGCGGTCCCAGGTGTCCTGGCGGTCGGCTTCGTCGAGGAGTGCGGGCAGCGTGTCGGTGAGCCGTCGTCCGGTGTACGGGACGGTGGCGCCGGCGGCGGCCATCTCGGTGGTGTAGCGGGCGCGGCTCTCGGGGCTGTCGGGGTGCAGTCCGTTGTCGGTGCAGTAGTCGGCGTATTCGCCGGGGTCGAAGAGGGTGAGTGTGGTGTGCCGGCCCTGGGCGGCGAGGGTGCGGAGCAGGCCGTCGAGCCGGCGGAGGTAGCCGGGGTGGTCCTGGCCGGTGAAGGGGAAGGTGCGGTAGCGGTTCATGGCCGCGAGGTCGTCCGGTGTCGGCAGGACGGCGAGGGTGCCGGGGATTTCGCGGCTCACCCGGCGCCGCGCGGCGGCGGTCCTGCGGCGGGCGTGGCCTGCGGGTCCGCGGGCGCGGCGGGTGGTGCGGCGGTTGCCGGCGCCGGGCTCGGTGCCGGGCCGGGTGCGGCGTGCGGTGCTGGTCATGATTTTCCCCCTTGGTGTTGCTGGTGAGCGGGCGCGGGCCGCCGGTCGGCGGGCCCGGGCTCGTGTGTCGTCATCGCTGGCGACTCATTGCTCACTGAGCGTAAGGGAGGGGTCTGACAATCGCGTGCGTGAGCCGCCGGAATGGCCTGTGACCAGGTGTTTCCGGCGGCTCGCTTGATCACTTGGCGCGGTCGGCGGCGATCCGCTCGTAGAACCGGAGGAGTTCGAGGTTGTCGACGGAGCCGGGGTTGACGGCCTTTTCCAGCGGGGTGCCCTGGAGGAGGCGCTTGACCGGGACTTCGATGCGCTTGCCGGTGAGGGTGTGCGGTACGCCGGGGGCCTCGATGATGTCGTCGGGGACGTGGCGCGGCGAGAGCTGGGTGCGGATGGTCTGCTTGATGCGGCCGCGCAGGTCGTCGTCGAGGGTGGCGCCTTCGGCGAGGTGGACGAAGAGGGGCATCCAGTAGCCGCCGTCGGGGAGTTCGAGGCCGATGACGAGGGATTCGCGGATTTCGGGGAGGCGTTCGACGGCTTCGTAGATGTCGGCGGAGCCCATGCGGACGCCCTGGCGGTTGAGGGTGGAGTCGGAGCGGCCGTGGATGACGACGGTGCCGCGTGCGGTGCGGGTGATCCAGTCGCCGTGCCGCCAGACGCCGGGGTACATCTCGAAGTAGCTGTCCCGGTAGCGGCTGCCGTCGGGGTCGTTCCAGAAGCGGATCGGCATGGAGGGCAGCGGGTTGGTGACGACGAGCTCGCCGACCTCGTCGATGAGGGGCTTGCCCTGGGGGTCCCATGCCTGGACGTCGGTGCCGAGGCAGGGGGCCTGGAGTTCGCCGATGTACACCGGGAGGGTGGGCACGGCGCCGGCGAAGCAGCTGCAGACGTCGGTGCCGCCGCTGACGGAGGCGATCCAGAGGTCTTCGGCGACTTCGTCGTGCAGCCAGCGGAAGCCGTCGGGGGGCAGCGGGGAGCCGGTGGTGGCGACGCACTTGACGCGGGAGAGGTCGTAGTCGCGTCCGGGGTGGACGTCGGCCTTGGCGCAGGCCATGACGTACGCGGCGGAGGTGCCGAAGAGGGTGGCGCCGGTGCGTTCGGCGATGGCCCACTGTGCGCCGGTGTCGGGGAAGCCGGGGCTGCCGTCGTACAGGACGATCGTGGAGCCCACGAGGAGGCCGGCGGCGAGGAAGTTCCACATCATCCAGCCGGTGGAGGTGTACCAGAAGAAGCGGTCCTCGGGGCCGAGGTCGCAGTGGAGGCCGGCCTGCTTGAGGTGTTCGAGGAGGATGCCGCCCTGGGACTGGACGATGGCCTTGGGGAGGCCGGTGGTGCCGGAGGAGTACAGGACCCACAGGGGGTGGTCGAACGGCACCTGTTCGAAGACCGGCGCTTCGTCGCGGGAGACGACGTCGTCCCAGTGGAGTGCGCCTTCGGGGGTTTCGGTGCCGAGGAGCGGGATGTGCACGACGGCGGTGAGGCTGGGGAGTTCGGCGCGCAGCTCGGTGACGGTGGCGCGGCGGTCGTGTTCCTTGCCGCCGTAGCGGTAACCGTCGACGGTGAACAGGACGACCGGTTCGACCTGCTGGAAGCGGTCCAGGACGCTGCGGGCGCCGAAGTCGGGGGCGCAGGAGGTCCAGACGGCGCCGACGGCGGCGGAGGCCAGGAGGGCGACGACGGCCTGCGGAATGTTCGGGACGTAGCCGCTGACGCGGTCGCCGGGGCGCACTCCGAGGCGGCGGAGTTCGGCGGCCAGCGAGCCGACCTGGGCGCGGAGTTCGGCCCAGGTGACGGGGGTGGGCTCGTGGCTCTCGTCGACGTGCAGGAGGGCGGGGTCGGCGGCCCTGGCGGGGTCCTCGCCGGCGCGCAGGGCGTGCTCGGCGTAGTTGAGGGTGGCGCCGGGGAACCAGCGGGCGCCGGGCATCGTGGCGTCGGCGAGCACGGTGTCGTACGGGGTGCTGAAGCGGACGTCGAACCATTCGGCGGTGGCGCGCCAGAAGGTGCGCAGCTCTTCGACGGACCAGCGGTGCAGTGCGGCGTAGCTCGCGGCGGGGTCACCGGGGATGGCGGCGGGGGCGCCGTGGTGGGTGGCGGCCCATTCCTGGAAGCGGGTGACCTGTGCTCCGGCGATACGGTCCGCGCCGGGCTGCCACAGGGGCTCCGGGTGGGGTGCGGGCTGCGGTGCGGTGGTCATCATGCGGCTCCCGGGCTGTACACGGTTGGTGTGCCGGTCCATGCGCCGCGGTGGGCGGTGCCGCCGGCCGTCCCGGTCCGGCGGTGCCCGACGCGTCCGTAGGGGTGCGCAGGACACGACTGGTCAGGACGATGCCACGTGATCGACTTCTGCACCAGGGTGGGCACCCCACAATCGGGGGGAAGGGTGTGTGGCGCGACCACGGTGTGAAGGGCGTGCCCGGAGGCGGGCCGCTGTTCCCGGAGCGCGGTGTCTCTTTTACGGACACAGCAGGTCAACGCAGGTGAACGGAAGCTGAACGATGCCTTCATCGGCGCATGTCGGTGGCAGGCTGACGGTATGGACGGGCGGGATCTGGTGCGGTCGGCACGGACGGTCAGGGCAGTGGGCGCCGCACAGGGGTGGTTGTCGGTGCGGTCGGCGCTGCGCCGGAGGCGGGCGGACGCGGCCGGGCTGCCACCACGGGGTGCGGAGCGGGCACGGGTGCCGGGGATGGCGGTGGGGGCCGAGCCGCAGCCTGGTGGTGGAGTGGTGCGGTTCGCGCGGTCCTCGTTGCGGATCCGGGTGACGGCGGGCGGCGCGGTGTTCTGCGGCTGGGACGGGGCGGTGCCGGAGCCGTCGTACGCGCTGGTGGGCACCGGCCCTGAGGCGGACGGCCGGGCGGAGCTGGAGCCGGACACCGAGGGCGGCTGGCGTGTGGTGTCGGAGCGGGTGATGGTCGCGGTGTCGCGGTTCGGCGCGGTGGAGATCCGTACGCCGGGCGGGGTGGTGCTGCGTCGGGAGCTGCCGCCACGGTGGTGGGACCGGGTACCGGAGGGGGCGTCGGGGCGCGATGCCGCGCCGGGGGACGGCCCGGACGAGGGGGCTGCGCCTGAAGAAGGCGCGCGGGTCGGGGCGTACGGGGAGTCGCGGTGGGTGCAGCGCTCCGAGGTGACGGCGGACGCGCGGTTCTTCGGGCTGGGCGGCCGTGCCGGCGGGCCGCGGCTCCGGGACGGCACGTACCGGCTGTGGAACACCGACCCCGGGGGCGCGTTCGGGCCGGGTGACGATCCGCTGTCGCTGACCATGCCGGTGCAGCTGGTCGTCGCGGACGCGGGGACACACCTGGTCTTCCACGACAACTCCTGGGACGGGCGGGTCACACTGCACGAGGGCGAGGAGGGCCGGGGCTCGGGGCACGACCGGGCCGGTTCCTGCGAGCTCCGGATGGACGGCGGTCCGCTGCGCTACTGGGTGCTGACGGGGACGCCGGCCCGGGTGCTGCACGGGTGGGCGTCGCTCACGGGTGCACCCGCGCTGCCGCCCCGCTGGGCGCTCGGGCACCAGCACGCCCGGTTCGGCTTCGGTGATGCCACAGAGGTGCGGCGGGTGGCCGCCGGTTACCGTGCGCGCGGTGTGCCGCTGTCGGCGCTCCACCTGGACATCGACCACTTCGACGGCCACCGGGTGTTCACGGTGGACCGCACCCGCTTCCCCGACCTGCCGGGGCTCGCCTCGGAGCTGCGCCAGGAGGGCGTGCGGCTGGTGTCGATCGTCGATCCCGGGGTGAAGGCGGAGCCGGGGAACGCGGTGTACGAGAGCGGGGCTGCGGCCGACGCGTTCGTACGGGAGGCGCGCGGGCGGGAGGTGCGGGGCGCGGTGTGGCCGGGCGAGGCGGTGTTCCCCGACTTCACGGACGCCCGGGTGCGCAAGTGGTGGGGCGGGCTGTACGCGGAGCGGCTGGCGCAAGGATTCGCGGGCGTGTGGCACGACATGAACGAGCCGTCCTCCTTCGTGGCGTTCGGGGACCCGACGCTCCCCCGGTCCGCGCGGCACGCCCTGGAGGGCCAGGGCGGGGACCACCGGGAGGCGCACAACGTCTACGGGCTGGCGATGGCACGGGCCGGCTATGAGGGGCTGTGCGAACTGCGCCCCGAGGAGCGGCCGTTCCTCTTCTCGCGCTCCGGGTGGGCCGGACTGCAGCGTTACGGGGGCACGTGGTCGGGGGACGTGGCATCCGGCTGGCCGGGGCTGCGGGCCTCGTTGTCGCTTGTGCTGGGCCTGGGGCTGTGCGGCGTTCCGTACAGCGGCCCGGACATCGGAGGCTATTCGGGGGTGCCGTCCGGCGAGCTGTACCTGCGGTGGTTCCAGCTGGGCGCTTACCTGCCGTTGTTCCGTACGCACTGTGCGCACGACGCGGGGCGCCGGGAGCCGTGGGAGTTCGGGGACGAGGTCCTGGAGCACGCACGGGCGGCGGCGCTCGAACGCGAGCGGCTGCTCCCCTACGTGTACACGCTGGGGCACCTGGCCCGGCTGACCGGTGCTCCGTATGTGCGCCCGCTGTGGTGGGGCGCACCGCGCGACCGGGCGCTGCGCGACTGCGAGGACGCGTTCCTGCTGGGTGACGCGCTGCTGGTGGCGCCGGTGCTGGAGGCGGGGACGCGGCGGCGGACCGTGCGGCTGCCGCGCGGGAGGTGGTACGACACGGCGACCGGCGAGGCGTACGACGGGCCGGGGCAGGTGGTGGTCGAGGCGCCGCTCGCGCGGATTCCGGTGCTGGCACGGGCGGGTGCGGTACTGCCGGTGGCGGGCACGGACGGCGGCATCGAGCTGGAGGCCTGGGCGCCTGCTCCGGGGCGCAAGGGCGGCGGAATCGTCGTGCCGGATTCCGGGGACGGTTGGGAGCCTCCGCGCGTTGAACGGATGGAGTCGCGGTGGGAGGCGGGACGTGTGGTGGTGAGCCGGGCGGACGGAGAGCCCGTGGAGTACAGAGTGCGGGTCCGCGGAGGCGAGCCTGAGACGGGGGCCTGAGAAGCGGGGCCCGGTCCAGCCGAGGTGACGCGGCAGGGGCGACGGACGGAGCGGAGGACGCGGTGGGGAGCGAGGCTGTGGAGGGTTCCGGGGAGGTCTCCGGGGCGCCGGTCGGCGCCGGATTCCGGAGCGCGGCGGAGCTGGCGGACCTGATGACGCCGATGGCGGTGCGGACGGCGGCGACGCTGCGGCTCGCGGACCGCATCACCGACGGCATACGAACCGCGCCCGCGCTCGCCGCCGCCACGGGCAGCGCCCCCGGGGCACTGGCACAGCTGCTGAACCACCTGGTCACGGTGGGGCTGCTGCGGTGGGCCGGCGCACCGGGATCCGGGTACGAGCTCACCGCGACCGGCGAGGAGCTGCGGGACGGGCATCCCGGTGGGCTGCGCCGGATGCTGGACACCGGGACGGCGATCGGGCGGGCCGACCTCGCGGCCGTCGAGCTGCCGCACTCCGTACGGACGGGCGCGGCGGCGTTCCCTGAGCGGTACCGGCGGGACTTCTGGGCCGACCTGCGGGCGGACCCGGCGCGGACCGCCGACTACGACGCGCAGATGGCGGCCGACGTGACGTCGTGGGCCGAGGCCGTGCTGCCGGTGTACGACTGGGCCGGGCTCGGCCGGCTGGTGGACATCGGCGGCGGCAACGGCACGACGCTCGCCGCGCTGCTGAGGGCCCATCCGGCGTTGCGGGGCACGGTGTTCGAACAGCCCGAGACGGCGCGGGCGGCGCGGGCCACCCTCGCGGCGGCCGGGGTCGCGGACCGTGGGGACGCGGTGAGCGGCGACTTCTTCGGGGAGCTGCCGTCCGGTGCGGGCGGCTATCTGCTGTGCGCCGTGCTGCACGACTGGGACGACGAGGCGACGGTGGGGATCCTGCGGAGCTGTGCGCGAGCGGCGGGAAGGACGGGCAAGGTGCTGGTGGTGGAGAAGTTCGGCGCGGGCGGTGAGGCGGTGAGTACGGGGATGGACCTGCGGATGCTGGTGTACTTCGGCGGCCGCGAGCGGGGCGTCTCGGATCTGACGGCGCTGGCGGCGCGGGCGGGGCTGGAGCTGAGCGGCGTCCATCCGGCGGGGCGGCTGGCGGTGGTGGAGCTGACGGCACGCTGACGCGGTGCTCGGGCGGGACACGACGCCATCGGCCGCGCGTGGTGGTCTTCCGCCGGCCGGGCCGGGCCTGGTAGACGATGGGCATGCCAAGACTTGCTGCCGCGCTGCGCGGCCTCGCCGTCACCGCCGCCACCCTGGTCTCCGTCGCCGCCCTGCCCTCAGGAGCCGAGGCCCAGCAGCCGCACGGAACGCCGTCCGCGGGGCCGGCCGTTCCGGCCGTACCGGCGAACGGCGCCAAGGACCCGAAGGCGCCCAAGGAGTTCGTGGCGCTGCGGGACGTGGATCCGACGATCCGGCAGGAGATGCGGTACTACACGCCGCACAACTTCATGGGCGTACCGGTCACCGGTTATGAGAAGCCGATGTGCCTCCTGACGCGGGACGCGGCGCAGGCGTTGCACCGTGCGCAGGTGTCCTTCCTCAAGAAGGGCTACACCCTGAAGGTGTACGACTGCTACCGGCCGCAGCGGGCGGTGAACCACTTCGTGGAGTGGGCCAAGGACCTGAACGATCAGCGCATGAAGGGCGAGTTCTATCCACAGGTCGACAAGTCGACGCTCTTCAAAGACGGGTACATCGCGGAGAAGTCCGGGCACAGCCGGGGCAGCACGGTGGACCTGACCCTGGCGAAGCTGCCCGCGCCGCCGACTCGGCCGTACGTTCCCGGTGAGCCGCTGCGTCCCTGCTACGGCCCGCAGGACGAGCGGTTCCCCGACAACTCGCTCGACATGGGCACCGGTTTCGACTGCTTCGACACCCTGGCGCACACCCTCGATCCCCGGGTGAAGGGTGAGCAGCGCGAAAACCGGCTGCTGCTCAAGGCCGGGCTGGAGAAGACCGGTTTCGTGAACTACGAGAACGAGTGGTGGCACTACACCTTCCAGCCGGAGACGTTCCCCGACACCTACTTCGACTTCCCCGTCGCGCAGAAGTCGCTCGCGGACGGCACTGACAACCCCTGAGGTCACTGACGGCCGCGGACATCACTGACAGCCGTCGCGCACCGGGCTACGGTGCGCCCATGACGACACGGGAATTCGCCACCTACGAGGACTTCTGGCCGTACTACGTCGCGATGCACTCCAAGGCCGCGACCCGGTGGGTGCACCTGACAGGCACGCTCACCGGGCTCGCGGTCTCGGCGTACGGGCTGATACGGCGGCGCCGGAAGCTGCTGCTCGCGCTGCCGCTGATCGGTTACGGGACGGCCTGGCCCGCACACTTCCTCATCGAGGGCAACAACCCGGCCACCTTCGGGCACCCGGCCTGGTCGCTGCGCGGTGACGCGCAGATGATCCGCATGATGCTGGCGGGCCGGGACGCCGAGCTGGACGAGATCGCCCGCAAGTGGCTCGCGGAGAACGCCCAGTAGCGCCCAGCAGGCCACCCCTGCCGCCCCCTGCGGGTTCAGAGGCGCCCGCCCGCCGCGTCCGACGACAGCCGCTGGGCCACGTACACCGGGATCACCGACAGGGCGATGAGCAGGGCGGCGACGACGTTGATGACGGGGGCCTGGTTCGGGCGGGCCAGGTTCTCGTAGATCCAGATTGGCAGCGTCTTCGTGCCCGGCCCGGCGGTGAACGTGGTCACCACGATCTCGTCGAAGGAGAGCGCGAAGGCGAGCAGGGCGCCCGCGAAGAGGGCCGAGCGCAGCGCGGGCAGCGTGACATGGCGGAAGGTCTGGGCGGGGCGGGCGCCCAGGTCGGCGGATGCCTCGGCGAGCGAGGGCGCGATACGGCGCAGCCGGGCGGCGACGTTGTTGAAGACGATGACGACGCAGAAGGTCGTGTGGCCGACGATCACGGTGAACAGGCCGAAGCCGATGCCGAGCGGGTCCAGGACGGTGCGGAAGGCCGCGTTGAGCGCGATGCCGGTGACGATGCCCGGCAGCGCGATGGGCAGCACGACGAGGAACGAGACCGCCTGCCGGCCGAAGAAGCGGTGCCGGTGGACGGCGAAGGCGGCCAGTACGCCGAGGACGAGCGCGATGGCGGTGGCGGCGAGGCCGGCCCGCAGGGAGGTCCACAGGGCGTCCCGTACGCCGTGGCTGTGCGCGGCGCGGAGCCACCATTCGCCGGTCAGCCCGCTGGGCGGCCAGGCGAAGGAGCGGTCGGCGTTGAAGGAGTTGAGGACGACCAGGAGCAGGGGCACGTGGACGACCGCCAGCCCGGCGGCCATGAGCCCGCCGAGCACGACGCGGGCGGTGCGGGTCAGATGCACCTCGAAATCCTCCTCGGAGGCGGGAACCGGGACGTCCGGCGGCCCGTTGTCACTGTGAGTACAAGGTCACCACGCTGAGTGCGGGACCTGAGCACTGAGTACAGGGGGTCACAGTGAGTCCAGCGCACCCGCGCGCCGTACGGCCGCCAGGTAGCAGACGATCAGCACGACCGGTATGGCCGAGAGCGCGGCGGCCAGCGGGAGGTCGAGGGTCACCTGTGAAGCGATGACGTTGCCGAGCAATTGGGTGCGGCCGCCGACGATCTGGACGGTGAGGTAGTCGCCGAGGCTGAGGGAGAAGGTGAAGACGGAGCCAGCGAGCAGGGCGGGACGCACGGCGGGCAGGACGACGAGACGAAGGGTGCGCCAGGCGCCGGCGCCGAGGTCGGCGGAGGCCTCCAGGTGCGGGGTGGGCAGCCGCTCCAGGGCGGCGAAGACGGGGAGGATCATGTACGGGAGCCAGAGGTAGGCGAGGACGAGGACGGCGGCGGGCAGGCCGTAGCCGGGGCCGGTCAGGCCGAGCGGGGCGAGTACCGCGTTGACCAGGCCGTGTTCGCCGAGCATGACGCGCCAGGCGTACGCCTTGACGAGGTAGCCGGCCCACAGGGGCATGAGCACGGCCACGAGCAGGGCACGCCGCCACCGCCCCGACGCCACCCGCGCCATGAAGAAGGCCATGGGCAGGGCGAGGAGGGCGTCGATGAGGGTGACGGCGACGGCGACGCCGAGGGTGCGCAAGGTGATGGTGCGGTAGACGGGATCGGTGAGGAGGGTGCGGAAGTTGTCGGTGTTCCAGATATGGACGACGTCGGAGGTGAAGCTGTCGGTGGTCCAGAAGGCGGACAGGAGCAGGACGGCGAGCGAGCCGAGGTAGGCGAGGCCCAGCCACAGCAGGGGTGGCGTGAGCAGCGCCGCCAGCCTCAGCCGCGCTCCCGTGCGGGAGGCTCCCGAAGGCTCCGAAGTCCCCGAAGGCATCGCGGCGGAAGTCTCCGAAGTCGACGTACCCGAAGTCGAAGGCACCGAGGTCACCGGCTCGCTCTCAGCCCTTGATCTCCGTCCAGGCGCGTGTCCACTGGGCGTAGTCGGTGCACTGCACGTTCGTCCGGCCGTCCAGGCACTGCTTCACGGGGGTGGTCCAGAAATGCACGCGCTTGTAGTAGCTCTCGTCGTCGGCGTGGTAGGTGGCGCAGTGCTCGGGGTCGGAGGTCTCCTTGCACGCCTTGGCGTTCGCGGGGGCCTCGCCGAAGTACTCGGCGACCTGGGCGTTGACCTTCGGCGAGACGATCCAGTCGAGCCACTTGTAGGCGCAGTTGGGGTGCTGGGCCTTGGCGGCGACCATCCAGGTGTCCGACCAGCCGGTGGCGCCCTCCTTGGGCAGGACGGCCTTGACCGGAGCCTTCTCGGCCTCGGTGAGGTTGGCGATGACCTGCCAGGTGGTGCCGACGACGCTGTCGCCGCCCTTGAAAGCGGTGACTTCCTTCTGGTAGTCGCTCCAGTACTCACCGATGTTGCCGTGCTGCTTCTTCAGGAGTGCGACGGCGGCGTCCAGTTGCTTCTGGTCCAGCGCGTAGGGGTTCTTGATGCCCAGCTGCGGCTCGCTCTTCATCAGGTACAGCGCGGCGTCGGCGATGTAGATGGGCGAGTCGTAGGCGGTGACCTTGCCGGCGTGCTTCGGGGCGTCCTCGAAGACGGCCCGCCAGGAGTCGGGGGCCGGCTTGACCTTGTCGGTGCGGTACATGAGGAGATTGGCGCCGCGGCCGTGCGGGATGCCGTACATCTGCCCGTCGACGGAGTTGAACGGCTGCTTCTTCAGACCGGCGAAGATGTCCTTGTAGTTCGGCACCAGGGCGGTGTTGACGGGTGCCGCGTCGCCGGAAGCGATCAGGCGGAGGGTGGCGTCGCCGGAGGCGGAGACCGTGTCGTACTGGCCGGTCTTCATCAGCGAGACCATCTCGTCGGAGGTCCCCGCGATCTTGGTGTTGACCTTGCAGCCGGTCTGCTTCTCGAAGGGGTGGACCCAGTCGGTCTTGGGGTCGTTGGAGCCGTCCTCGGCGTAGCCGGCCCAGGCGATGACGTTGACCTGGCCCTCACCCTTGCCGAGCGTCTTCTTCATGGGGACGTCCGGCGCGCGGAAGCCGCCGCCCCGATCGCCGCCGCCTCCGCCGCTCCCCCCGGAGCCGCACCCGACGGCAAGCAGCAGGACCGTGGCCGCCGCGGCGGCCTTCCACACGTTCGTGTTGCGCATCCGGTTCTCTCCCGTCGCACACGGCGTCAGACACAGGCTCCGAGCGTCGCCAGTATCCGGATCAAGGCGGTGCTCCACCAGTGCGCGTCGGGACACGATCGGGTCAAGTCGGTGCGCTGGGCCCGGACATCGGCCCGGTACGCCGGCCCGCTACGGCGACGCGGTCCCTCAGCCTGGTACGGGATACGCGTCGTCGGCGTCCCAGGCGAGGCGTACCGGGGTGTCGGTGCGGGCCGGCAGGGCGGCGCCGGAGGTGTTCAGGCGGAGTACGGTCAGCCGGTCGCCGCCCTCGTCGAGCCGGACACGGAAACGGGTGTGCGGGCCGGCGTGCGCGATGTCGGTGATCCGGCCGGTCACCGACCGCTCCTCCGGACTTGCCGTCGCCTCCACACCTACCGCCTGCGCGCCTACCGCCTGCGCGCCTGCCGTTCCCGCGCCTGCCGTTTCCGGGGCGTTGTCGAGTGGCGTGATCCGTATGCGTTCGGGGCGGATGCTGTACGTGCCCGGGCGGCCCGTCAGCCGCTGTGCTGCCGCGCCGCGCACCAGATTCGTCACGCCCACGAATCCGGCGACGAAGGCGGTGGCCGGGCGGTCGTAGATCTCCAGGGGCGGGCCAATCTGCGCGATGCGGCCGCCGTCGAGTACGGCGACCCGGTCGCTCATCGTCAGCGCCTCCTCCTGGTCGTGGGTGACCAGGAGGAAGGTGATGCCGGTGGTGCGCTGGATGTGTTTGAGCTCCGTCTGCATCTCCTGGCGGAGCTTGAGGTCCAGGGCGCCGAGCGGCTCGTCCAGGAGGAGCAGCCCGGGGCGGTCGACGAGGGCGCGGGCGAGGGCGACGCGCTGCCGCTGGCCACCCGAGAGCTGTCCCGGGCGGCGGTCGCCGTAGTCGTCGAGCCGTACGGTCGCGAGCGCCTCGCGTGCCCGGGCCCGGCGTTCGTCCTTGCGGACGCCGGCGACGCGCAGCGCATAGCCGACGTTCTGCTCGACGGTCATGTGCGGGAAGAGGGCGTAGTCCTGGAAGACGGTGTGGACGTCGCGGCGGTGCGGGGGCAGGGCGGTGACGTCGCGGCCGGCCAGTTCGACGCGGCCGGAGGTGGGGCGTTCGAAGCCGGCGATGAGGCGGAGCAGGGTCGACTTGCCCGAGCCCGAAGGGCCGAGGAGGGAGAAGAACTCGCCTTCCTGGATGGTGAGTTCGGCGTGGTCGACGGCGCGTACGGTACCGAAGTCCTTGGTGAGGGCGGTCAGGAAGACCGCCGTTGCGGGCGGCGCGGGCCTCGCGCCCGGCATGTTGTCCTCGGCCATGCGGTCTCCTCCCCGGTGGGCGGCTTGATCGCGCCGGGTGACTGTACCGGGGCGGCACGGGCCGCGTCACGGGCGCGGGCCACCGCCGGGACGGGGTGGCACGGGTCGGCGCGGG
>NZ_JBEPFC010000166.1:0-15910 GCF_040301705.1 Streptomyces sp. NPDC000151
CGAGGCGTGTGCGCCGCTCCTGCCGGACACCGGCGCCGGGCCGCACGCCGCCCTGCGCTCGGTCGTCCGTACGCTCGCCGCGGGGGCCGCCGATCCCGCCGACCCGCACTGCGCCGCGCACCTGCACTGCCCGCCGCTCGCTCTGGCCACCGCCGCCGACCTCGCCGCGTCGGCCCTCAACCCCTCCATGGACTCCTGGGACCAGGCCCCCGCCGCGTCCGAGCTGGAAGCCCTGACCACCCGCGCGCTCGCCGAACTCGTGTACCCGCAAGGTCCCGACGCCGATGCCCTGGTGACCACGGGCGGTACCGAGTCCAACCACCTCGCCGTGCTGCTGGCCAGGGAGCGAGCAGCCCAGGAACACGCCGCCCAGAAACACACGGCCCAGGAACACACCGCTCAGTACTGCACCGCCCAGGAGTACGCGACCGGGGAGCACCCGGTACGAGGGCACGAAGCCGACCCGCAGCGCGCCGCCCACGAGCACCGCACCCCCGCATCACACGGGGCGGCCGCCCACACGCCCCCGTACGCCACGCCCCCGTACGCCACGTCCCCGTACGCCACGCCCCCGTACACCGCTTCGTACGGCCCCTGCCACGGCGCCGCGCACGGCTCCTGTCAGGGCGGTTCGCACGCGGACGGGCACCGGGCCGGTGACCGGGCCGGACACGGACCCGAGCACTCCGACCGCCCGCACACCTGCACCCACCCCCACCTCACCGCTCACCCACACGCGCCCCACTCATCACAAACCGGCCCCGTCGCACCCATCGGGCCACCCCTGCAAATCGTCTGCGGAGCCAACGCGCACCACAGCATCCACCGGGCGGCCTGGCTGCTCGGGCTGCCCGCGCCCGTCATCGTGCCCACGCCGCAGGGCACACTCGACCCCGGTGCCCTGGCGGCGGCGCTCGACCACCTCAGCGGGCCCCTCCTCGTCGTCGCCACCGCCGGAACCACCGACTCCGGTGCGATCGATCCGCTGCCCGCCCTCGCCGACATCGCCGAAGCACACCGCGCCCGGTTCCACGTCGACGCGGCGTACGGCGGGCCCGTCCTGTTCAGCGACACCCACCGGCACCTGCTCACCGGCCTGCAGCGCGCCCACACCGTCACCTTCGACCTGCACAAACTCGGCTGGCAGCCGGTCGCCGCCGGATTCCTGGCCGTCCCCGACGCACGCGACCTCGCCCCCCTCGACCACCGCGCGAACTACCTCAACGCCGACGACGACACCGAAGCCGGCCTCCCCGATCTGCTCGGCCGGTCGCTGCGGACCACCCGTCGCCCCGACATCCTCAAGATCGCCGTCACCCTCAAGGCGCTCGGCCGCCGCGGCATCGCCGACCTCGTCGACCGCACCGTCAGCGCCGCCCGCACCCTCGCCGGTCTCATCGAGGAACGCCCCACCACCTTCGAACTGCACTCAAGCCCCACCCTCACCACCGTCCTCTTCCGCCCCGTCGGCGCCGACGACACCACCGTCGCCACCATCCGCCGCCGCCTCCTGCACGACGGCCGCGCCGTACTGGGCCGCGCCACCACCTCCAGCGGCCTCTGGCTGAAGGCCACCCTCCTCAACCCCCACGCACACCCCGACGACCTGCGCGCCCTCATCGACCTAGTGGAAGGCCAGATCCCCCGATGACCACCGCCACCGCCTCCGATCCCCACACACCCCTCGACCTCGTCGGCGTCGGCATCGGCCCCTTCAACCTCTCGCTCGCCGCCCTCGCCGAGCCCCTCACCGACCTGGCCTGCGCCTTCTACGACCAGCGGCCCGCCTTCCACTGGCACCCCGGCCTCATGATCGACGGCGCCACCCTCCAAGTCCCCTTCCTCGCCGACCTCGTCACCCTCGCCGACCCGACCAGCCGGTGGAGCTTCCTGAACTACCTCAGGCACCGCGACCGGCTCTTCCCCTTCTACTTCGCCGAGCGCTTCCACGCCCCCCGCGCCGAGTACGACGCGTACTGCCGCTGGGCCAGCGAAAACCTCCCCGACCTGCACTTCCGCCACCAGATCGACGCCCTCCGCTGGAACGCCGAACACGCCGTCTTCGAGGTCGACCACACCCAGCTCGACGCCGAGGGCGAGGCCGAAGCACTCGGCCGCACCTACGCCCGCAACGTCGTCCTCGGCATCGGCACCGCGCCCCACATCCCCGAGCCCCTCCAGCCCCTCGCCGAGGCCCCCACCCTCCCCGTCATCCACTCCGCCGACTACCTCGACCACCGCGAACGACTGCTCGCCGCCGGACACATCACCGTCATCGGCTCGGGCCAGTCCGGCGCCGAGATCTTCCTCGACCTGCTCCGCCACCGCCCCACAGGTCACGAACGGTTGCACTGGCTGGCGCGCACCCCCGCCTTCGCGCCCATGGAGTACAGCAAGCTCGGCCTCGAACAGTTCACCCCCGACCACACCCGCTACTTCCACGACCTCCCCGAAGCCACCCGCGACGCCCTCGTCCCCCAGCAGTGGCAGCTCTACAAAGGCATCGACCACGACACCATCGCCGCCATCCACCAGGAGCTCTACGAACGCACCATCGACGGCGGCTGGCCCGACGCCGTCCTCACCCCGGGCGTCACCGTCCGCACCGCGGGCCGCATCGGCACCCACACCATCGAACTCCACCTGGAACACGCCCACCAGCACACCCGCAGCCGACTCAGCACCGACGCCGTCGTCCTCGCCACCGGCTACCGCGAACGCAGCCTCGACGCCCTCACCGGCGCCCTCGACCCCTACCTCCGCCGCGACAACGCCGGCCGCCCCCGCATCGACATCCACCACCGACTGAACCTCGACGCCCGCGTGACCGGCTCCGTCTACGTACAGAACGCCGAACACCACACCCACGGCGTCGGCACCCCCGACCTCGGCCTCGCCGCCTGGCGCAGCGCCGTCATCCTCAACCACCTCACCGGCACCACGCCCTACCCCCTCCCCGACCGCACCGCCTTCACCACCTTCGGCCTGACACCGCAGCCGCGCCCCCACCAGCACACGCCCGGCACGAGCGGGCGACTGCAGCACCAGCCGCCCGCCACAGCCCCGTCAGAAGACCGGAACCCCGTCCCGCGTCAGCTTCCAGTCCACTGACGCAAAACGCGACGCGTCGATCGAACCCGACTGCTTCACCCACTCAATGATCAGATTCCGGATCTCGTCCGACGTCACCCACACCTGCTCCGCCTTCGCCACATGCGGGAAATTCCCCCCGCCGCTCGCCCGGTAATTGTTCACCGCCAGCACGAAACGGGCCCCCGGATCCACCGGCTTACCGTCCCGCAGCAGCTTCCCGATCCGCTGACCCGCCGGCTTCGCGATGTCGATCTCGTACGACACCCCGCTCACCGCGTCGTAGTTGTAATCCGGGATACCGTCCGCGTTCGTCAGCTTCGACGGATCCACCTCGCCACCCGCCGGCGTCCGCACGTAATACCGTGCCGAGAACTCCAGATAATCCTTGAGCTGCGCGCCGGTCAGTACCCGCGCCTCCAGCGTATTGTCGAACGGATACAGTGCCGCCATCGACCGGATCGTCACATCCCCCACCGGCACCTCCGCCGTACGCGAGAAACACGACGCCTGCGACACCACCGGCAGATCCGCGTACGCGCCCCCGGCCAGCGCCTTCCGCACCACCTCCGCCTGTACGAACGCGATGAAATCCAGCACCGGAGTGTCCTTGTACGGAGCCTCCGCCGCGGACAGGCGCGCAGCCGACCGCCCGATCACCTGGTTCACGTACCGCACCACCTTCGCGTGCGCGTCACGCAAAAGCGTCGAAATATGCGCGTCCTCCGCCGCCGCATTCGTATTCAGCACCCGCGCCGCCACCGAATCCACCGACCAGCGACCCTTGTCCCACGCCACCTCGACGTCGAACAAGGTCAGCCGCTGCCCCCACTTCAACGGCTCCGACAGCACCACCTCACGGCCCGTCCGCTCATTCTTCACCCGGTACTCCGGGATCTCCGTATGCGCGTGCCCCACAAGAATCGCGTCGATACCCGGCACCTGCTGCGCCACCAACGCCGCCGCGTTCTCCACATACGGCAGCTGATCCCCGTACGAGGACGTGCCGCTCGACCCGGAATGCGCCGCCACGATCACCACATCCGCACCCAGCGCCCGCAACCGGGGAACCCACTTCGCGGCCTGTTCCTCCAAACCGGGAAATGCCATCTTCCCCTGGACGTTCGCCTTGTCCCAGATCGCGATGCCGGGATTCGTCAGCCCCAGAATGCCGACCCGGACATCCCGCCCGTGCGGGGTACGCAGTCGCTTGATGACGTACGGAGGGAACGCCGGGCGCAGCGAAGTGGCGTCCACCGCGTTCGCACCCAGCAGGGGGAAGTCGCAGTTCTCCTCGAACTTGCGCAGCACCGGAATGCCGTAATTGAACTCGTGGTTGCCGAGCGCCGCGGCGTCGTACCCGATGGCGTTCATGGCCCGGGCCATCGGATGCACCGGGCCGTTCGCGCCGGTGATCGGGTCCACCTTCGCGTAGTAGTACGCCAGTTGCGTGCCCTGGATGGTGTCGCCCGCGTCGATGAGAAGCGTGTTGCCGCGTCCCTTTTCGGCGCGTACCTCATTCACCAGGGTCGAAATCTTCGCGAGGCCGACGTCGTTGTGCGCCGGGTCGTCGAATTCCGCGTCCGTCGCGTAATCCCAGTTGAAGACATTGCCGTGCAGGTCGGTGGTGCCCATGACGGTGAACGCGTACCGCTTGCCGCCGCCCCCGTGGCCGTGGCCCGTGGGGACCGGAGCACCGGTCGGCGCGCTCGCCACGGCGGCCGGCGCACCGGCGCCCGTCAGCGCCACCCCGGCACCGGTGGCGACGGAACTTCCCAGAAACGTTCTGCGATCGAGCGGCATGACCTCTCCTTGACCGTCCGCATCCCTGCGAACCGTTGGGCGGGTTGGGCGTACAACGGAACAACGCGCGTAGACGAACATCACGTTCGGATGAACGACGCGCGTAGATTCTGGCGCAGGCACCCCTCCCGCAACACCCCTCACAGGTTGCGATCAGATGACCGCCACGCCGCCGGCCACTCCCGCACTCGCCTGACAAACCCCCGCCACCGTGCGAGGCTCTGCGCAGAAGGACGCCGTCCGGAGCGAGGCCGTGCCGCGCCGCGAGAAGGAGCCCCCCACCACATGACCGACGCGCCCACCACCAGCACTGACCCCGCCCCCGCCGGGACCCCCGGCGACGCCGTCCCGTACGGCACCCCCGACGTCCCGCGCGTCGCCGTACGCGGCGAAGCCCGCCTCGACGTCGCCCCGGAGATCGCCCGCATCGGCATCACCGTCCAGGCCCGCGGCACCGACCGCGCCACCGCGCTCCAGGACCTCACCCGCCGCAACGCCGAAGTCCTCGACCTGGTCAAGAGCTACGGCGAAGCCGTCGAAAAGCTCGCCACCGGCGCCTTCACCGTCACGCCCCAACTCACCCACAAAGGCCGCGGCGAACGCGTACGCGCCTACCACGGCAACGTCCACCTCACCGCCACCCTCACCGACTTCACCGCACTCGGCGAACTCGCCACCCGCCTCGCCGACCTCGACCTCACCTGCGTCGACGGCCCCTGGTGGGACCTGCGCCCCGACTCGCCCGCCCACCGCGAGGCCCGCCAGCAGGCCGTACGCGAAGCCGTGCAGCGCGCCCGTGAGTACGCCGAAGCGCTCGGCGCCCGACTCGACGCGCTCGTCGAACTCGCGGACATCGGCGCCGAGAACGCTGCCCCGGTGGGCAACCCCATGCTCCGCTCCCGCGCCGCCTACGGAGGCGCCGCACACGAGGAGACCGCCCCCGCGCTCGACCTCGAACCCCAGCAGCAGACCGTGTACGCACACGTCAACGCGCGCTTCACGATGACCCGGCCCGTGCTGTGAGGTGACGCGGCCCGCGGTCGGGCGCCCGATGCCGCTCGCCGCCGGGTGGGTGCGTACTGAGCCGCCTGGGGCGTGCGTACACACAGGGGGCGGGCGGATGCGCGTACGAGCGCATGTGCAAGCCTCGAAAGCTGCTCATAGGAGCGGCCACTCGCACATCCAATACTTGTCAAGGGCCTTTCACCACACCGTCGTTGGGCAGTCACTTCTCCACAGCTCTCTACCCATCGGTAAGTCATAGGGTCGACGGCATGCGCCGAGCAAAGATCGTCTGCACCCTGGGACCCGCCACAGATTCGTACGAGCAGATCAAGGCACTCGTCGAAGCCGGAATGGACGTGGCCCGCTTCAACCTCAGCCACGGCACCTACGCCGACCACGAGGCGCGTTACGAGCGGGTCCGCAAGGCATCCGACGAGACCGGCCGCAGCGTCGGCGTGCTCGCCGACCTTCAAGGTCCGAAGATTCGCCTCGGCCGATTCCGAGAAGGCCCCGTCCTTCTCGAACGCGGCGACGAGTTCACCATCACCGTCGAACCGGACACCGAAGGCGACCGCCACGTCTGCGGCACCACCTACGGAGGACTCGCCGCCGACGTCACCACCGGCGAACGCATCCTCGTCGACGACGGCAAGGTCACCCTCGAAGTCATCGGCGTCGACGGCCCCAAGGTCCGCACCCGCGTCATCGAAGGCGGCATGGTCTCCGACCACAAGGGCCTCAACCTGCCCGGCGTCGCCGTCTCCGTCCCCGCCCTCTCCGAAAAGGACCAGGACGACCTCCGCTGGGCGCTGCGCACCGGTGCCGACGTCATCGCGCTCTCCTTCGTACGCAGCGGCCGCGACATCGAGGACGTCCACCGCATCATGCGCGAGGAAGGCCGCCGGCTGCCGGTCATCGCCAAGGTCGAGAAGCCGCAGGCGGTCGACAACATCGACGACATCGTCGCCGCGTTCGACGGCATCATGGTCGCCCGCGGTGACCTCGGCGTCGAAATGCCGCTCGAAACGGTCCCGATCGTTCAGAAGCGCGCGGTCAAGCTCGCCAAGCGCAACGCCAAGCCGGTCATCGTCGCCACACAGATGCTCGACTCGATGATCGACAACTCCCGGCCGACACGCGCCGAAGCATCCGACGTCGCGAACGCCGTCATCGACGGCACGGACGCGGTGATGCTCTCCGGCGAGACGTCCGTGGGCAAGTACCCCACCGAGACCGTCCGGACGATGAGCCGCATCGTCGAGGCCGCCGAGGAGGACATCCTCGCCAAGGGACTGCCGCCGCTCACCGAGACCAGCAAGCCCCGCACGCAGGGCGGCGCGGTCGCGCGTGCCGCCGCCGAGATGGGCGACTTCCTCGGCGCGAAGTTCCTCGTGGCCTTCACGCAGTCCGGCGACACGGTCCGCCGGCTCTCCCGGTACCGCTCGCCGATCCCGCTCCTCGCCTTCACGCCGGAGCCGGCCACGCGCTCTCAGCTGAACCTCACCTGGGGCGTCGAGACGTTCCTCGGCCCGACCGTCGACTCCACGGACGAGATGGTCGCCCAGGTCGACGAGCAGCTCCTCCGCATCGGCCGCTGCCAGCGCGGCGACGTCGTCATCATCACGGCCGGCTCCCCGCCCGGCGTACCCGGCTCGACGAACCTGGTCCGCGTGCACCACATCGGCGAGGACGATTCGCCGGAGCAGCCGCGCTAGTACTTCGGCCCGACGTGGGCGTCCATCAGCGCGACGGACGCCCGTCGGGCGACGGAGACGTTGAACGGATCGGACCCACGCGCGAGGATCGACCACTCGACGCCCACCTTGGCGAGCGTGTCCGTGAAGAGCTTCCTGATGTCGTCGGACTTGTTGGTGAAGAAGTACCGCGGGTACTCGTAGCGTTTCCGCTCGCCGCCGACCATCCGGGTCGTCCAGTTGGTGATCCGGCACCCGTCGGAGTGGATCAGCCCGCGTATGAACTCCCAGGGGTACGCGTCGACAATCTCTTGCTGCCAGCGTTCGAGGGCGATGCGCCGCTCGTGCTTCTTGCCGGGGCCGTGCTGGGGAAAGAGGCACCACAGGTGCTTCGAGTAGACCTTCACGTTTCGACAGCCGGTTCGGCGGACGCGGCAGACGGAGTTGTCGGGGAACACGGCGCGCATGGCGGCCTCGCACTGGTCCATGAGTCCGGGCCAGCTCTCGTCGCAAGCGATCATGAGGCTGGGGACTCGGTGCTGCGAGTACTGGATGATGTGCCCGTCGCCGAGGTATAGGCCCAGCAGATACGCGTACGCCTGCGTGTCGAGATGCCCGTCGCAACGCGGGCATTGCGGCTGGCGGCGGCCTGGAGATTCACCGCGTTTGGCTCGGTCCATGTGCAGCCAGTAGCCGACGGTGCCGAGTGGGACGTTGAGATCGCGGGCCACATCCGCGTTCTTGCGGCCGGATCGTAGGAGGGCGAGTGCCTGGTGACGGACGTCAGAACCGTGAAACTGCATGCGATCACTCTGAGTGACCCATGCAGGTCGCGAGGGGATCTACCGGAGATTCATGCGAAGGTGATCGTCCGCTTTGTGTTCTGGGTGCCCGGTGTGGGATTCGAACCCACATGCCCTAAGGCACGGCTGTTTGAGAGCCGCGTGTCTGACCAGTTCCACCAACCGGGCGGGCAGCATCAGACACCCTACCGTGTGCGTGCCGCAGCCTGCCGCTAGGTAGGCTGCATACGCACCACCTGCCTGGAACGAGGAGTCCCGTGAGCGCCGCCGAGCCCGAGCAGCCCGTCGCCGACGAGCAGTCGCACGTCCCGCCGCAGACCACCCGCGTCGTCATCGCCGAGGACGAGGCGCTCATCCGTCTGGATCTCAAAGAGATGCTGGAGGAGGAGGGCTACACGGTCGTCGGCGAGGCCGGTGACGGCGCGAAGGCCGTGGAGCTGGCCCGTGAGCACCGCCCCGACCTGGTGATCCTCGATGTGAAGATGCCCGTCCTCGACGGCATCTCCGCGGCCGAGCAGATCGCCGAGGAGAGCATCGCCCCGGTACTGATGCTGACCGCGTTCTCCCAGCGTGAGCTGGTCGAGCGGGCGCGGGACGCCGGTGCCATGGCGTACCTGGTCAAGCCGTTCTCCAAGAGCGACGTCGTGCCGGCGATCGAGATGGCCGTGAGCCGGTTCACGGAGCTGCGGACGCTGGAGAAGGAGGTCGCGGACCTCACGCAGCGCCTGGAGACGCGCAAGCTGGTCGACCGGGCGAAGAGCATTCTGCAGACGCAGTACGGGCTGACCGAGCCCGCCGCCTTCCGCTGGATCCAGAAGACGTCGATGGATCGCCGGCTCTCGATGCAGCAGGTCGCCGAGGCGGTCATCGAGGACGCCGAGGAGAAGAAGCAGAAGGAGAAGGAGCAGAAGGAGCAGCCCTCCGAGTAGTCGTTCGCCCGTCCCGGCGCCGAGTGGCGGGCCGGGGCAGCGACAGGAGGCTGTGCCGAGGGCCGCACCGTGATGACGGTGCGGCCCTTCGCATTGCCCGTATGCGCGGCGGCGCGTCGGCGGCGCGTCGGCGGGCGTGTGCGTACGGCTGCCAGTCCGCTCCCAGATACGCCTTGCGGATGCGTACGGCTGTCAGTCCTCGCCCAGGTACGCCTTGCGGACCGACTCGTCGTGGAGGAGGTCCTGGCCGGTGCCGGAGAGAACGATCCTGCCGATCTCCATGACGTGGCCGTGATCGGCGAGGGACAGCGCGGCCTGGGCGTTCTGTTCGACGAGGAGGATCGTCGTGCCCTCGGAGCGCAGCTCGCGGATGGTCTCCATGATCTTCTGCATCATGATCGGAGAGAGGCCCATGGAGGGTTCGTCGAGCATGAGCAGTTTGGGGCGGGACATCAGGGCGCGGCCCATGGCGAGCATTTGCTGTTCGCCGCCGGAGAGGGTGCCGGAGGCTTGTTTGCGGCGTTCGCCGAGGATGGGGAAGAGCTCGTAGATCCGTTGGATGTCGCGTTCGATGCCGGTGCCGTCTTTGCGGAGGAAGGCGCCGAGCTGGAGGTTTTCGGCGATGGTGAGGCGGGGGAAGAGGCGGCGGCCTTCGGGGGAGTGGGCGAGGCCGCGTTCGACGATCTTGTGGGCGGCGACGCCGTTGAGCGGCTCGCCGTCGAAGGTGATCTTTCCGGCGAGTGGTTTGAGGAGGCCGGAGAGGGTGCGCAGGGTGGTGGTCTTGCCGGCGCCGTTGGTGCCGATGAGGGTGACGACCTGGCCGGCTTCGACGGTGAAGGCGATGCCTTTGACGGCTTCGATTTTGCCGTAGGCGACGCGGAGGTCCTCGACTTCGAGCAGGGCGGTCATCGCGCGTCTCCGTTCGGGGTGTCCTCGTCGGGCGCGGTGGTGGTGTCGGGCGCTGCGGTGGTACCGGGGGCCGCGGTCGTGCCGGTACCGGGAGCGGCGGCGTGTGCTTCCGCCGCGTGCACTTCGGCGGCTTCCTCGTCGCCGGGTGCGCCTTCGAAGGGCGTACCGAGGTAGGCGGCGACCACGCGTTCGTCGGCCTGGACGACTTCCGCGGTGCCTTCGATGAGTTTTTCGCCCTGGACGAGGACGGCGACGCGGTCGCAGAGGTTGAAGATGAAGCGCATGTCGTGCTCGATGACGAGGACGGCGGTGCCTTGGTCGCGGATGGCGAGGACGAGGTTCTGGGTGGCGCGGGTCTCTTGGGGGTTCATGCCGGCGGTGGGTTCGTCCAGGAGGAGGAGGCCGGGTTCGCTGGCGAGGGCGCGGGCGATTTCGAGCTTGCGTTGTTCGCCGTAGGGGAGGTTGCGGGCGAGGTGGTCGCGTTTGGCGGCCAGGCCGGTGAATTCGAGGAGTTCCATGGCGCGGGCCTCGCTGCCGCGTTCGGCTTTTTTGAAGCCGGGGCCGCGGAGGAGGGCGGACCAGAGGCCTTCTTTGGTGCGGGTGTGGCGGCCGACGAGGACGTTTTCCAGGACGGTCATGTTGGCGAAGAGGCGGATGTTCTGGAAGGTGCGGGCGACTCCGGTCTGGGTGACGAGGTGGGGTTTGTGGGAGAGGCGGGTGCCCTTGTAGCTGACGGTGCCTTCGGTGGGGGTGTAGAGGCCGGTGAGGCAGTTGAAGAAGGTGGTTTTGCCGGCGCCGTTGGGGCCGATGAGGCCGACGATCTCGCCGGGGGCGACGGTGAGGTCGACGCCGCGTACGGCGGTGAGTCCGCCGAAGCGCATGGTGACGCCGGCGGCTTCGAGGACGGCGCCGTTGCCGGTGGTGACGGTCGCGGGTGTGGTCATGGTGTCCTCACGCCCCTGCCTTCGTGGCGCCGGTGGTGTCGTCGCTGAGGCGCTGTTCGGGTACGTCCGGTACGTCGAGCTGGCCGGTCTCGTGGAATTCGAGCTGCTTGCGGCGGTCGGGGATGAGTCCTTCGGGGCGGTAGCGCATGAGGAGGACGAGGGCGAGGCCGAAGAGGAAGAGCTGGTAGTCCTGCAGGAAGTCCAGCTTGGCGGGGATGAGGAAGAGGAGTGCCGCGCCGACGAGGGGTCCGCTGAGGGTGCCCATGCCGCCGAGGATGACGGCGGCGAGGAGGAAGGCGGAGTTGGGCGGCTGGGGTCCGGCGAACTGGAACTGCTCGGGTGTGGCGGTCGTTACTACGTGTGCATGGACGGTTCCGGCGAGTCCCGCCAGGGCGGCGCCGAGGGCGAAGGCGAGGAGGCGCAGGCGGAAGGAGTTGATGCCCATGGCGACGGCGGCGGTCTCGTCCTCGCGGATGGCGATCCAGGCGCGGCCGATGCGGGAGGCGGCGGCCCGGCGGAAGACGAGGACGACGAAGGCCGTCACGAGGATCATGAGGAGGTAGTAGTTGCCGTAGGTGGCGATGGGGATGCCGAGGAGGGTGTGGGGTTCGCCGAAGTTGAAGCCGAAGATTTCCAGGTTGGGGATGTTGGGGATGCCCATGGCGCCGTTGGTGACGTCGGGTCCTGTGGTGCCGTTGAGGTTGAGCATGGCGATGCGGAAGATCTCACCGAAGCCGAGGGTGACGATGGCGAGGTAGTCGCCGCGCAGTCGCAGGGTGGGGGCGCCGATGAGGACGCCGAAGACGAGTGAGGCTGCGGCTCCGGTGAGGAGGGCTGCCCAGAAGGGGAGTTGGATGCCGAGGGCGGATTCGGGGGAGCCGGAGACGAGGGCCGCGGCGTAGGCGCCGACGCCGAGGAAGGCGACGTAGCCGAGGTCGAGCAGGCCGGCGAGGCCGACGACGACGTTGAGGCCCAGAGCGACGGTGGCGAAGATCAGGATGTTGGCGCCGATGATCGTGTACTCGTCGGTGTCCTGGGTGAAGGGGAAGGCGGCCGCGGCGAGGAAGGCGGCGACGAGTGCGACGCCGCGGTGCCGGTGGGTGAGTGCGGTGAGGCGGTTGATCAGGCCCGCGCGGTGGACGGCGGCGATGGCGAGTGCGACGAAGAGGAGGTAGCCGACGAAGGGGGGTCCGTCCTCGGCGTCGATGCCGTAGGTGAAGGCGTAGAGGCCGATGCCGAAGGCGACGGCGATGAGGAGGATCTCGGCCCAGGCGGGGAGCTGCTTGGCGGGCCGGGGGGTGGGGACGGCGGCGCAGCTGTTGGTGAAGCGTTGCCATGGGCCGTGCGGGGGTGTGTCGGGGGTGTGGTCGGCGGGGAGGCCGAGGGCGCCGGCGAGGGCGATCAGTGAGGCGATGCCGGCGAGGAAGCCGCCGGGTTCGAGGTTGACCAGGCCGCCGAGTTGTACGGCGATGGCGGCGAGGGTGAACCAGGTCGCGGCGAAGGTGCCGAGGGCGGCGAGGAGAGCGGGTGCGTTGCGGCCGCCGGGGGTGAGGACGGTCAGGCCGCGTACGCCGAGGCCGGCCAGGGTGAAGGCGAGGGTGAGGACGGCTCCGGTGAGGGTGATGAGCTGGAGTCCGGCGGGGGAGCCGTAGTAGGTGAGGTCGCCGGGGAATTCGCTGCTCCAGGTCCAGGACAGGGCGGTGGAGGCGGCGGTGGCCAGGGCGCCGGCGGCGGTGATGACGCGGGCGGCGCGTGCGGGGAGGGGGAGGAGTCCGGGGGTGGTTGCGGGGGTGTCGGCGGCGGCCGGGTTCGTGGTGGGTGCGGTGGTCATCGCTATCACGCCCGATCCGCGACGCGTTCGCCCAGTAGGCCCTGTGGTCGCAGGAGGAGTACGAGGATGAGGAGGACGAAGGCCCAGACGTCTTTCCAGGCTCCGCCGCCGAATTGGGTCATGCCGGGGATGTCTTCGACGTAGGCGGTGGCGAGGGCTTCGGCGATGCCGAGGACGACGCCGCCGAGCATGGCGCCGTAGATGTTGCCGATGCCGCCGAGTACGGCCGCGGTGAAGGCTTTGAGTCCCATGATGAAGCCCATGCGGAACTGGACCTCGCCGGTGCGCAGTCCGTAGGCGACGGCGGCGACGCCGGCGAAGGCGGCGCCGATGGCGAAGGCGAGGACGATGATGCGGTCGGTGTTGATGCCCATGAGCTGGGCGGTGTCGCGGTCCTGGGCGGTGGCCTGCATGGCGCGGCCGCTGCGGGTCTTGGAGACGAAGAAGCCGAGGGCGATCATGCAGACGGGGGCGGCGATGAGGACGAAGAGGTCGCCGCGCTGGACGGTGGCGCCGAGGACGTCGAAGGCGTCGCCCTTGAACTGGGGGAAGACGCGGGCTTTCTTGGCGTCGGGGTACCACTTCCAGACGGCCTGCTGGAGTGCGATGGACAGGCCGATGGCGGTGATGAGGGGGGCGAGGCGGGGTGCGCCGCGCAGGGGGCGGTAGGCGAAGCGTTCGGCGGCCACACCGACGAGCACGGAGACGGCGATGCCGCCGATGAGCATGAGGGGGAGGGCCGCCATGAGGGACATGCCGGGCGGGAGGGCGAGGTAGACGGAGAGCGCGCCGAAGCCGCCGACCATGAAGATCTCGCCGTGGGCGAAGTTGATGAGCTGGACGATGCCGTAGACCATCGTGTAGCCGATCGCGATGAGTCCGTACATCGCGCCGAGGATGAGTCCGTTGGCCAGCTGTTGCGGCAGTTCGTTCACCGCAGGGCCTCCGTGGGGTGTGGAAGGTGCCGGTGTGCCGGGCAGGCGGGGAGTGTGCCGGTGTGCCGCGGGCCGCGCCAGGTGGGGGTGGGGTGCTGGCGCGGCCGGTGTACGGGTGGGTGGTGCCGGGTCAGCTCTTGTCGAACTTCTCGAACTCGGCGCTGAAGCGTGCCTTCCACTGCTTCTTGTCGACCTGGTAGGCCGTGATCATGGTGTTGGTGGTGTCGCCGTATTTGTCGAAGGAGACCTTGCCGGTGACGCCGTCGAAGGAGACCTTGTTCATGGCGTCGACGACCTTCTTGCGGGCGTCGTCGGGGAGCTTGCCGCCGTTGTCGGCGACGACCTGCTTGACGGCCTGGACGAGGGCCCAGGTGGCGTCGTAGGTGGAGCCGCCGTACGCCTCGTAGCGGTCCTTGTAGCCGGCGGCCTTGTAGTCCGCGATGAACTTCTTGGCGGAGGGCAGCTGCTCGACGGGCTTGCCGACGGAGGAGGCGTAGTCGCCCTGTGCCTTCTTGTTCAGTTCGATGTAGTCGGCGCTGTACATGCCGTCGCCGCCCATCAGGGGGACGTTGAGGCCGCCGTCCTTGAGCTGCTGGCTGAGCGGGCCGGAGGCGGGGTATTCGCCGCCGTAGAAGACCAGGTCGGGGTTGGCGCCCTTGGCCTTGGCGGCGACGGCCTTGAAGTCACGGTCGTCGGGGCTGACGTGCTCGGTCCCGACGATCTTGCCGCCGAGCTTGGTGAACTGGTCCTTGAAGGAGGAGGCGAGGCCGACGCCGTAGGTCTTCTGGTCGTCGATGACGTAGGCGGTCTTGGCCTTCATCTTCTCGAAGGCGTACTGGCCGTCGAACGCGCCCTGGACCTCGTCGGTGGTGGCGGTGCGGAAGTAGGTGGTGAACTGCCGCTTGCGGTCGTTCTTCTTCCAGTTCTTGCCCTGGGTGAGGTCGGGCGTGGTGTTGGCCGGGGAGATGAGGGTGACGCCGTTGGACTGCGCGACCTGCTGCATGGACTGGGCGACGCCGGAGTTCAGCGGGCCGACGATGCCGAGTACTTCCTTGTCGCCGGCGAGCTTGGTGGCGTTCTGCTGGCCGGCGTTGGGCAGCGCCTTGTCGTCGAGGGGGCGCAGTTCGAAGGTGACGCCGTCGACCTCGTTCTGTTTGTTGGCGTTCTTCACGGCGAGGTCGGCGGAGTTCTTGATGCCCTGGCCCAGGGCGGAGAGTTCGCCGGTGAGCGGGGCGTCGAGGCCGATGACGACGGTGGCCTTGGAGCCGTCGCCGCTCTTGTCTTCGCCGCGGGAGCCGCACGCGGAGAGCGTGAGGGCGCCGGCGGCTGCCGCGGTGGTGAGAATCAGCAAGGAACGGTGACGCACGATCAGTCCTTTCCCCTGGCGCGGTCACGCAGTGGCGCGACCGTTCGCGCGCCGGGCTGTAAGGGGTGGTACAGGCCGTGCTGGTACAGCGCGCCCGGCGGCGCGGTGACTGGCGGTGATGGTAGAGCGGTCCAGTTCACCGGGGCATCGGCGTCGACGAGGATGTGACGCTCTTGTTATGACCTGCGATGAGCGTTTCGTACTGATGGTCCTTACCGCTGGTGCGTGTGCGCCAGGCGGAGCGCGAACTTGCACTTCTACGAGGGGATTTGCCGCGCGACGCGGTCGGGGCGTCCGGAATGCGGTGCGGGCGGCGGTACGGGAGCGGCGCCGCCGCGGCGCGGGAGGCGTGCGGCAGAGGCGCATTACGTGTGTCACGCAGCGTTAGGGCGGTGGGAGACGGCGGCTCCGGTACGGCCGCGGGCGGGCGGCAGCGAGGGCGGCGGCGTGCCCGGACAGTGCGGGGGAAAAGCGCGCGGCGGGCCCCCCCCCCGGGCGGGCGCGGGCCCGGGCCCCCCAACAACCCCACGCGGGCGGCGGACACACGGATGGGGGGTTGTGGGGGGTGATCTGCTGGCGCCACACGCAACGGAAACGGGGC
>NZ_JBEPFC010000167.1:0-15765 GCF_040301705.1 Streptomyces sp. NPDC000151
GCGGCCGGCGGCGGCCGGGCGTTCAGCGTGGCGGCCCCGCACGGCGGCCCGCTCGCCGCCTCCGCCGACGCGCAGAAGGCCCGCGAGGTGCTGCTCAAGGCCCAGGACCGGACGGGCCGGCTGGTGCGGTCCGCCGGGCGCCTCGCCGAGCTGCGCGACGACCTCACCGCGCCACAGGTCGCCGACCGCAACCTGGAGCTGGCCACCGACGCGCTCGCGGCGCACGGCATCGGCTACGTCCTGCTGCGCGACGACGCGCTCGCGCACCGGGTCGCGGTGGCCGTGGAGGACCGGGAGCGGGCGCTGGCCGCGCTCGCCGAGGAGCTGGCCGGCGAGCCGGTGTACGGGGAGCTGGTCTCGCCGCGCGGCCACGCGCCGGGTGCGCTGCTGGCCGAGCGGCTGCGGGAGGCCGGCGAGGTCGCGGGGGTGCGCGTCTTCAAGCCGGTGACCAGCGAGAGCCGCACCCTGCGGTACGGCCCGGGGTTCGGCTGCACCGTGGAGTTCTGGGCCCTGGACGAGGACGGCTGGCGGGAGGCCCCGCGCGGTACGACCCTGCTCGGGCCGCGGCTGCCCGGCCTGGAGCCGACGGCCAAGTGGCGGGTCGCCGACCGGGACCACCCCACGCTCGCCGCCTTCACCGACACCCTCATGTGGGACGTCGACTTCCCCGTCGACGTCGTCTACACCTGGGTCGACGACGCCGACCCGGCCTGGCGGGAGCGGCGGGACGCGGCCCGGCGCGCGGCCGGCCTGGCCACCGACCACGTGGACAGCGGCGACGCGCGCTTCCGCAGCCGCGACGAACTGCGCCACTCGCTCCGCTCGCTGGCGATGTACGCCCCCTGGGTCCGCACCGTTCACCTCGTCACCGACGGCCAGGTGCCCGACTGGCTGGACACCGCGCACCCGGGCCTGAAGGTGGTCGACCACCGCGAGCTCTTCGCGGACCCCTCCCTGCTGCCGACCTTCAACTCGCACGCCATCGAGAGCCAGCTGCACCGCATCGAGGGCCTGTCCGAGCAGTTCCTGTACTTCAACGACGACGTGTTCCTGGGCCGTCCGGTGCCGCCGTCGGCGTTCTTCCACAGCAACGGCACGGCCCACTTCTTCCGCTCGCCCACCGCCGTACCGCCCGGCGAGGTCACCGAGGACGACGAGGGCTACTTCGCCGCCGCCAAGAACAACCGGGCTTTGCTGAAGCGGGAGTTCGGCCGGGTCGCCACGCACAGCTTCCTGCACGCCCCGCACCCGCTGCGGCGCAGCGTCCTCGCCGAGATCGCCGACCGCTTCCCCGAGGAGGTGGCGGCGACGGCGGGGAGCCGCTTCCGGGCGCGTACCGATCTCTCCATCGCCTCGTCCCTGCACCACTACTACGGATACCTGACCGGGAAGTCGACGCCCGCGACCATTTCCTGCTCCTTCGCGAACGCCGGCCGCTACGACCACCACACTGTCCTCAGCCGCCTGCTCGCCACCCGCAGCCACAGCGTCTTCTGCATCGGGGACTCCGCCGACGCCGAGGTGCCGGCCGCCGAGCAGGACCGGGTGGTGCGTGCCTTCCTGGGCGCGTACTTCCCCGTACCGTCGCCGTACGAGCGCGGCTGACCCGGAGCAGAAGGAGCGAGGAGCGAGATGACCTGGCTGATCACTGGTGGCGCGGGCTACATCGGCGCGCACGTGGTGCGCGCGATGACCGGCGCGGGCGAGCGCGCTGTGGTCCTGGACGACCTGTCCACCGGCGTGGCGGAGCGGGTGCCCGAGGACGTGCCGCTCGTCGTCGGCTCGACGCTGGACCGCGGGCTGCTGGACCGCACGATCGCCGAGCACGAGGTCGCCGGGGTGGTGCACCTGGCGGCGAAGAAGCAGGTCGGCGAGTCGGTGGAGCTGCCGCTGCTGTACTACCGGGAGAACGTGCAGGGGCTGGCGACGCTGCTGGAGGCGGTGGCGGCCGGCGGCGTCGGCCGCTTCGTCTTCTCCTCCTCCGCCGCGGTCTACGGGATGCCGTCCACCCAAAGCGGGCCGGCCACCGAGGCGGGCCTGGTCACCGAAGACATGCCGTGCGTGCCGATGAGCCCGTACGGCGAGACGAAGCTGGCGGGCGAGTGGCTGACCCGGGCCGTGGGCCGGGCGCACGGCATCTCCACCGCCTGCCTGCGCTACTTCAACGTCGCGGGCGCCGCCTCCCCGGAGCTCGCCGACACCGGCGTCTTCAACATCGTCCCGATGGTCTTCGAGAAGCTCACCGAGGGCGCGGCGCCGCGGATCTTCGGCGCCGACTACGACACCCCCGACGGCACCTGTATCCGGGACTACATCCACGTCGAGGACCTGGCCGACGCGCACCTCGCGGCAGCCCGCAAGCTCGGCGAGCGCGGCCCGGTCCGCGATCTGACGCTCAACATCGGGCGCGGCGAGGGCGTGTCCGTCCGCGAGATGGTCGACCTCATCGCGGAGGTCACCGGATACGGGGACCGGGCCGCCGAGGTGACGGCGCGGCGTCCCGGCGACCCGGCGCGGGTGGTCGCGGCGGCCGACCGGATCGCGGCGGAGCTGGGCTGGAAGGCCCGGCACGACGTGCGCGACATGATCGCTTCGGCCTGGGCGGGCTGGCTGCTGCACCACCCGGAAGCCCGCCACGACTGAACAAAATCCCTACATTTAACAAACAAACACAGAACCAACTCCTCGTCACTTCCGTCTCACAGGTAGCGGTTACCGCCCCCATTTCGGGCAATTCCGCTATCTGTGCCCGGTCCGATACGAGGAGTAGTTACCGCAATGCCCGCACCCGACAGCTCCGCCGCTGTGCCGCGCTTCAGCATCGTCGTCCCTGTCTTCAAGGTGCAGGGCTACCTCCGCGCCTGCCTGGACTCGATCCTGGCCCAGTCCTGGACCGACTTCGAGGTCGTCGCGGTGGACGACCGCTCGCCCGACGGCTCCGGGGCGATCCTGGACGAGTACGCGGCCCGGGACCCGCGCGTGATCCCGCTGCACCTCGCCGAGAACAAGGGCATCGGCAACGCCCGCAACGAGGGCGTGGCGCACGCCCGCGGCGACTACCTCCTCTTCCTCGACAGCGACGACACCCTGCTGCCCGACGCGCTGGAGTCCATAGCCGGCCGGCTGACGGAGACCGAGGACCCCGACGTCCTGGTCTACGACTACGCGCGCACCTTCTGGTGGGGCGAGGCCAAGCGCAACCGCGACGCCGAGGTGCTCGCGGCGCCCGGCCCCGAGGTCGGCACCATCGACGACCGGCCCGAACTGCTGCGCCTGTTCACCGTCGTGTGGAACAAGGCGTACCGCCGCGACTTCTACCTCGCCGGCGGTTTCAGCTTCCCCGACGGCTTCTACGAGGACGCGGTCGTCGTCTACGAATCGCTCTTCAGCGCCGAGCGCATCGCGCTGCTGGACCAGGTCTGCGTGCACTACCGGCAGCGCCGCCAGGGGAACGCCCTGCGCACCCCCAGCCGGGAGCACTTCGCCGCCTTCGACCAGTACGAGCGGCTCTTCGCGTTCATCGAGGAGCGGCCCCCGCTGCACCGCTGGCGGGCCTTCCTCTTCGAGCACATGATCGACCACTATCTCTTCATCCTGGCCCGCCCCGACCGCGTGCCGGCCGCGGCCCGCCCGGAGTTCTTCCGCCGCGCGGCCCAGCACTACCGCCGCTACCTGCCCGCCGACTTCGTGCGGCCCAAGGGCGTGATGGGCGTCCAGTACGACGCGCTCGCGCGCGGCTCGTTCCCCGCCTACACCGCGCTGAAGCTGGCCGCGCGGGGCCGCAGGAAGGCGGCCGGGCGGCTGAAGAAGGTCAAGCACACCCTCGGCAAGCAGGCGTACGCGCGCTTCTATCAGCTCCAGCTGCACCGCCCGCTCGACCCGCACCTGGCCGTCTACGCCGCGTACTGGAACCGCACCCCCGCCTGCAATCCGCTCGCGATCTACGAGAAGGCCAAGGAGCTGGCGCCGCGGATCCACGGCGTGTGGGTGATCAAGAAGGGCATGGAGGACACCCTCCCCGAGGGTGCCGACCACGTGATCGTGGGCTCCCCGCGCTACTGGGAGGTGATGGCCCGCGCCACGTACCTCGTCAACAACGTCAACTTCGCCGACGCGGTCGTCAAGCGCCCCGGCCAGATCCACCTCCAGACCCACCACGGCACCCCGCTCAAGCGGATGGGCATCGACCAGCAGCAGTACCCGGCCGCCGCCAAGGGCATGAGCATGCGCAAGCTGCTGCAGCGCGCCGACCGCTGGGACTTCAGCGTCTCGTCCAACCAGCACACCACCGAGCAGTGGGAGCGGGTCTACCCCTGCTCCTTCCAGTCGCTGGACACCGGCTATCCGCGCAACGACGTGTACTACCGCGCCACCGCCGCCGACGTCCTGGACATCCGCGCGCGCCTGGGCATCGCCCCCGGCCGCACCGCCGTCCTGTACGCGCCCACCGTCCGCGACTACCAGACCGGCTACGTGCCCCGGATGGACCTGGAGCGCGTCACCCGCGAGCTGGGCCCCGACGTGGTGCTGCTGGTCCGCACGCACTACTTCTACGGCGAGAACCCCCGGCTGGCCGAGCTCCAGGAGCAGGGCGCCCTGATCGACGTCTCCCGGCACCCCTCGGTCGAGGAGCTGTGCCTGGCCGCCGACGCGCTGATCACGGACTACTCGTCGATCATGTTCGACTACGCCAACCTGGACCGGCCGATCATCACGTACGCCGACGACTGGGACGTGTACGTGAAGTCCCGCGGCGTCACCTTCGACCTGCTCTCCGGCGAGCCGGGCGACACCCCCGGCGCCGTCGCCACCACGGAGGACGAGCTGATCGCCGCCTTCCGCGACGGCACCTGGGACGGCGAGGAGGCAGCGGCCCGCCGCGCCGCCTTCCGCGCCCGCTTCTGCCAGTGGGACGACGGCCACGCCGCGGAACGCGTCGTCCGCCGCGTCTTCCTCGACCAGAAGCCGACCCCGGAGGTCGTACCGCTCGCGGAGCGCACGGTGGCGCCGAGCCCGCGCGAGGCGGAGGCCGGCGCGGCTCCGGCCGTGACCACCCTGCCGCTGCAGGCCGGCGAGGTGGACGTGGACCTGGCCGGCTGACAGGGATACCGCGCCCCGTAAGGGGCGCGGGGAACTGCGCGACCAGCCACAGCGGGCCCGCAGCCGAGCGCTTACCCGCTGCCCCGCGCCCCGAGCGCGCTCGTCACCGCCGCCGCGAGTTCGTCCAGGTACCCGGCCGGCAGGCCCCCTCGGAGGACCACCACCCGCCAGTACAGCGGCCCCGTGATCAGGTCGAGGGCAAGCCGGACATCCACGTCCGGCCGAAGCTCCCCGCGCTCCACCGCGCGGGACACCATCGTCCGCGTCATGGACTCCTGGCTGTCGTGCAACGCACTCCGCAACGCCTCGGCGATCTCCGGACTGCGCGCGGCCTCCGCCAGCAGATCCGGAATGATCTGCGCCGCCATCGGGTGGCGCAGCGCCCGGGACGCCACCTCCAGCAGCATCCGTACGTCGCTGCGCAGCGCCCCCGTGTCCGGCACCGGCATCCCCTCGGCGGCCAGCGCGGTGACCACGTCCAGGACGAGGTGCAGCTTGGAGCGCCAGCGGCGGTACACGGCGGTCTTGCCGACCCCCGCCCGCCGCGCGATGCCCTCGATCGACATCCGCCCGAACCCGACGGCAGCCAACTCCGCGAACACCGCGGCGCGAATCGCGGCGGTCTTCTCCTCGCGCAGCACGGCCGCGCCGGCCGGCGCCCGGCGCGGCGCCGGCGCGGTCGGATCCTGAGGCGCCTTCGGCGCGACCGCTTCCGACGGTGCTGGGTCCTTTGCCATGCAGGGAGCATAGCGTCGCGACGCAACGGTTGCGTTTCGACGTCCCCGCACCCTAGTCTCAGGTTGCGACGATACGGAGCCGTCTCGTCGTGAGTTCTTCAGCCTCGCGGGCGCCGCCGGCCCCGCCGCGCCCGCGTCCACGCACGAAAGCGGACTGATGTCTCAGACCCTCACGCGTCCGGTCCCCGCCGCCCCGCCGGACCCCGGCCCGCGCGCCCTCGCCGAGAAGTACGGCCTCACGGTCAGCGGCCGCCGCCCCTCGCTCCCGGAGTACGTCCGGCAGCTGTGGCATCGCCGTCACTTCATCTCGACGTTCTCCAGCGCCAAGCTGACCGCCCAGTACAGCCAGGCCAAGCTGGGCCAGCTCTGGCAGGTGGCCACGCCGCTGCTGAACGCGCTGGTCTACTACTTGATCTTCGGCCTGCTGCTCGGCACCCACCGGGGCGTGCCGGACTACATCCCGTTCCTGGTCACCGGCGTCTTCATCTTCACCTTCTCGCAGAGCTCGGTGCTGGCGGGGACGCGGGCGATCTCGGGCAACCTCGGCCTGGTGCGGGCGCTGCACTTCCCGCGCGCCTGCCTGCCGATTTCCTTCTGCCTGATGCAGCTCAAGCAGCTGATGTTCTCCATGGGCGTGCTCGTGGTGATCCTGCTGGCGTTCGGGCAGCTCCCGGGCTGGTCGTGGCTGCTGGCGGTCCCGGCGCTGTGTCTGCAGTTCGTCTTCAACACCGGCCTCGCGATGATCATGGCGCGGCTGGGCAGCAAGACCCCCGACCTGGCGCAGCTGATGCCCTTCATCCTGCGCACCTGGATGTACGCCTCCGGCGTCATGTACAGCTTGAGCGTGGTGACCGCGGGGAAGAACATCCCCGGCGTCGTCCAGTTCCTTCTGGACATCAACCCGGGCGCGGTCTACATCGACCTGATGCGCTTCGCGCTCATCGACTCCTTCACCGCCGCGCAGCTGCCCCCGCACGTGTGGGCCTGCGCCGCCGGCTGGGCGGTCGTGATGGGCGCGGCGGGCTTTGTGTACTTCTGGAAGGCGGAGGAGCGGTACGGCCGTGGCTGAGCAGCAGAAGACCGACCTGGAGCAGCCGGCGGTGCAGGATGCCGCGACCGCGGAGGAGCGTGTCCCCACCGTCATCGCGGATGATCTGCACATCGTGTACCGGGTCTACGGCACCGGCGCGGGCCGGGGCAGTGCCACCGCGGCGCTGAACCGGATCGTGCGCCGCAAGCCCTCCACCGGGGTGCGGGAGGTGCACGCGGTCAAGGGCGTGACCTTCACCGCCTACCGGGGCGAGTCGATCGGCCTGATCGGCACCAACGGCTCGGGCAAGTCCACCCTGCTCAAGGCCGTGGCGGGCCTGCTGCCGGCCGAGCGCGGCCATGTCTACACGCACGGCCAGCCCTCGCTGCTGGGCGTGAACGCGGCGCTGATGAACGACCTGACCGGCGAGCGCAACGTCATCCTGGGCGGACTGGCCATGGGCATGACCCGCGAGCAGGTCCGCGAGCGCTACCAGGGCATCGTCGACTTCTCCGGCATCAACGAGAAGGGCGACTTCATCTCCCTGCCGATGCGCACCTACTCCTCCGGCATGGCCGCCCGCCTGCGGTTCTCCATCGCCGCGGCCAAGGACCACGACGTCCTGATGATCGACGAGGCCCTCGCCACCGGCGACCGCAAGTTCCAGAAGCGCTCCGAGGCCCGCATCCGCGAGCTGCGCAAGGAGGCCGGCACGGTCTTCCTGGTCAGCCACAACAACAAGTCCATCCGCGACACCTGCGACCGGGTGCTGTGGCTGGAGAAGGGCGAGCTCCTCATGGACGGCCCCACGGACGACGTGATCAAGGAGTACGAAGCCTTCACGAAGAAGTAAGAGCCTGAAGACAGGGGGAAGGCCCCGGAGCCATTGCTCCGGGGCCTTCCCTTTTCACCGCTTCACACGGCTCAGCTGTGCTGACGCAGCAGCGTCCGCATCGTGCGCATCGCGACCGACAGGTTGGCCAGGTCGAAGGAGTCCGAGCCCTGGATCTCCTCCAGCGTGGCGCGGGCGCGGCCCAGGATCGCGGCGTTCTTCTCCTCCCACGCCTTGAAGCGCTGCTCCGGCGTGGCCGTGCCGTTGCCGGCCGAGAGGACGTCCGCGGTCAGCGCGGCGTGCGCGGCGAACAGGTCCTCGCGGATGGAGGCGCGGGCCATGGACTGCCAGCGGTCGGCGCGCGGCAGCTCCAGGATGCGGTCCAGGAGCTGGTTGATCCGCAGCCGGTCGCCCAGGTCGTAGTAGACCTCGGCGACGTCCAGCGGCTCCTTGCCGGTGCGGTCGGCGATGGCCACGATGTCCAGCGCCGGGAAGGCCGACGAGAACCCGGCCACCCGGTGCGCCAGCCCCTCCGGCACGCCCGCCTCGGTCAGCTGCCCGAAGATCGACTCGTACCACTCCGTGTCGCTGCCGCGCAGCAGCTTGGGCAGCTCGGCCCAGACCGTGCCGACCCGGTCGCGGAAGAAGTCGATGGTGCCGGACAGCTCCAGCGGCTGCGGGCGGTTGTTGAGCAGCCAGCGGGTGCCGCGCTCGACCAGCCGCCGGGAGTGCAGCCGGATGCGGGTCTGCACCTCGGCGGTCACCTTGTTGTCCAGCGCCTCGACGTCGTCCCAGACCTCACCCAGGTTGAAGATCGCGCGGGCCGCGGTGTGCGCCCGGACGACCTCTTCCAGGGACGCGCCGGTCTCCTCCACCATGCGGTGCAGGAAGCTCGTACCGCCGGTGTTGACGGTGTCGTTGACCATCACCGTCGTGGTGATCTCGCGGTGCAGGGCGTGGTTGTCGACCTGGTCGGCGAACCGCTCGCGCAGCGCGCTCGGGAAGTACGCGTGCAGCAGGTGCTTGAAGTACGGGTCGTCCGGCAGGCTCGTCTGGATCAGCGCGTCGGCCACCGTGATCTTGGTGTACGCGAGCAGGACGGCGGTCTCCGGCTGGGTCAGCCCCCGGCCGTTGGCCAGCCGCTCGCGGATCTGCCGCTCGGAGGGCAGGAACTCCAGCGCCCGGTCCAGCTGACCGTCGCGCACCAGGCGGCGCATGAACCGCTGCTGCGCGTGGAGCATGTTGGAGGACTGGGCGAGGGCCAGCGAGAGGGCGGTGTTCTGCGCGTAGTTGTTGCGCAGCACCAGCGCGCCGACCTCGTCGGTCATCTCGGCGAGCAGCTTGTTGCGCTGCTTGACCGTCATGTCCCCGTCGGTCACCACGGAGTTCAGCAGGATCTTGATGTTCACCTCGTGGTCGGAGGTGTCCACGCCGGCGCTGTTGTCGATCGCGTCGGTGTTGATCCGGCCGCCGTTCGTGGCGAACTCGATCCGGCCCAGCTGGGTCAGGCCCAGGTTGCCGCCCTCGCCGACGACCTTGACCCGCAGGTCCTGGCCGTCGACCCGGATGGCGTCGTTGGACTTGTCGCCGACGTCCGCGTTCGACTCGGCCGAGGACTTCACGTACGTGCCGATGCCGCCGTTCCACAGCAGGTCCACCGGGGCCTGCAGGATCGCCTTCATCAGCTCGGCCGGGGTCATCTTCGTGATGCCCGCCTCGATGCCGAGGGCCGCGCGCACGTGCTGGTTGACCGGGATCGACTTCGCCGTACGGGGGTGGATGCCGCCGCCCTGCGACAGCAGCTCCTTGTTGTAGTCCTCCCAGGAGGAACGCGGCAGCTCGAAGAGGCGGCGGCGCTCGGCGTACGAGGTCGCCGCGTCCGGCTTCGGGTCGAGGAAGATGTGCCGGTGGTCGAAGGCGGCCACCAGCCGGATGTGCTCGGAGAGCAGCATGCCGTTGCCGAACACGTCACCGGACATGTCACCGACGCCGACGACCGTGAAGTCCTCGGACTGGGTGTCCGTGCCCAGCTCGCGGAAGTGCCGCTTGACCGACTCCCACGCGCCGCGGGCCGTGATGCCCATGCCCTTGTGGTCGTAGCCCGCCGAGCCGCCGGAGGCGAAGGCGTCGCCCAGCCAGAAGCCGTAGGACTCGGCGACCTCGTTGGCGATGTCGGAGAACTTCGCGGTGCCCTTGTCGGCCGCGACGACGAGGTAGGTGTCGTCCTCGTCGTGCCGGACGACGTCCTCCGGGTGCACGACCTCGCCGCCGACGAGGTTGTCGGTGATGTCCAGCAGACCGGAGATGAAGGTCTTGTACGAGGCGATGCCCTCGGCCAGCCACGCGTCCCGGTCGACCGCCGGGTCCGGCAGCTGCTTGCCGACGAAGCCGCCCTTCGCGCCGACCGGCACGATGACGGTGTTCTTGACCATCTGCGCCTTGACCAGGCCGAGGATCTCCGTACGGAAGTCCTCGCGCCGGTCCGACCAGCGCAGACCGCCGCGCGCCACCTTGCCGAAGCGCAGGTGGACGCCCTCGACGCGGGGCGAGTACACCCAGATCTCGTATGCCGGGCGGGGCGCCGGCAGGTCCGGGATGGCCTGCGGGTCCAGCTTCAGGGACAGGTAGGCGTGCGGCTCGCCCTGGCTGTTCTTCTGGAAGTGGTTGGTGCGCAGGGTCGCCTTGATGACGGTGAGGAACGACCGCAGGATGCGGTCCTCGTCCAGCGACGCCACCTGGTCCAGCGCGCCGTCCAGCTCCTCCAGCAGCCCGTCGATCAGCTCCGTGCCGGCCCGCTGCCGCCGCGGGGCCATCCGCGCCTCGAAGAGGCTGACCAGCAGCCGGGTGGTGTGGACGTTGTAGGAGAGGGTGTCCTCCATGTACGTCTGGCTGAAGGTCGAGCCGGCCTGCCGCAGGTACTTCGCGTAGGCGCGGAGCACCATCGCCTGCCGCCAGTCCAGGCCCGCGCCCAGCACCAGCTTGTTGAAGTTGTCGCTCTCCGCGCGGCCCGTCCACACCGCCGTGAAGGCGTCCTGGAAGCGCTCGCGGTAGTCGTCGCCGTTCGGGCGCTCCGGCATCCGCAGGCCGAAGTCGTAGATCCACGCGCCGGACCGGTCCGAGCAGCGCAGCTCGTGCGGCCGCTCGTCGACGACCTCCACGCCCAGGCGGTTGAGCAGCGGCAGCACCTTCGAGAGCGAGACCGGCTCACCGGTGCGGTAGATCTTGAAGCGGCGCTCGCCGGGGCCCGCGCCGACCGGCTCGTACAGGCTGACCTCGAAGTCGCGGCCCTCCTCGGCGGTCCACAGCTTCTCCAGGTGCTGGAGGTCGGCGACCGCGGCGCGCGGGGAGTTGTCGGCCTTGTAGCCCTCGGGGAACGCCTGGGCGTAGCGGCGCAGCAGCTCGGCCGCGCGCTCCTCGCCGCACTCGGCGTTCAGCGCCTCGGCGAAGCCGTCGGCCCAGGAGCGGGCGGCGTCCACCAGCCGCGCCTCGATGCGGTCGACGTCGGCGTCGGTGAGGTCGGGCAGCGTGGCGCCCGGCTCGACCCGGATGACGAAGTGCAGCCGGGAGAGGATCGACTCGGTGTTCCAGGCGGTGAAGTCGACGCTGGTGCCGCCGAGCTCCTCCTTGAGGATCTCGATCAGGCGCAGCCGGACGCCGGTGGTGTAACGGTCCCGCGGGAGGTAGACCAGCGCGGAGTAGTAGCGCCCGTACTCGTCCTGGCGCAGGTACAGCCGCAGCCGGCGGCGCTCCTGGAGGTAGAGCACGCTGGTGGCGATCGCGCGCAGCTGGTCGACCGGGGTCTGGAACAGCTCGTCGCGCGGGTAGGTCTCCAGGATCTGGAGCAGGTCGCGGCCGTCGTGGCTGTTGGGCGAGAAGCCGGCGCCCTCCAGCACCTCGGTGACCTTGCGGCGGATGACCGGCACCCGGCGCACGGACTCGGTGTACGCGGCGGAGGAGAACAGGCCCAGGAAGCGCCGCTCGCCGACGACGTTGCCCTGCGCGTCGAACTTCTTCACGCCGACGTAGTCGAGGTAGGAGGGCCGGTGCACGGTCGCACGGCTGTTCGCCTTGGTGAGGATCAGCAGCTTGTGCTCGCGGGCCTTCTTGCGGGCGTCCCTGGGGAGCCGGTTGAAGGACGGGGAGACGGGGTGGCCCTCGTCGTCCTCGTGGTGCTGGGGGTCCGAGCGGAGGATGCCGAGGCCGGTGCCCGGCACGGCGGTGAGCACGTCCTCCTCGCCGTCGGTCTCGCCGGGCGCCGAGGTCAGCTCGTACTCGCGGTAGCCGAGGAAGGTGAAGTGGTCGGCGGACAGCCAGCGCAGCAGCTCGCGGGCCTCCTCCACCTCACGGTCGCGCAGGTCGTCGGCGGTGGGCTCGGAGGGCAGCTCGTCCGCGATGCGCAGCGCGGCGTCGCGCATCTTCTCCCAGTCCTCGACGGCCTCGCGCACGTCGTTGAGGACCCGCAGCAGATCGGCGGTGATCTGCTTCAGGTCGGACCGGTCGGTCTCCCGGTCGATCTCCACATGGATCCAGGACTCCACCAGCGCGTCGTGCGGCAGCTCGGCGTCCTTGGCCTTGCCGGGGGTGCCGTGCGCGTCGTCCTCGGCGTCCAGGACCTCGATCAGCTTGCCGGTGACGTCACGCCGGACGACGACCTGCGGGTGGATCACGACGTGGATGCCGCGGCCCTGCCGCGACAGCTCGTTGGTGACCGAGTCGACCAGGAACGGCATGTCGTCGGTGACGACCTCGACGACCGAGTGGCTGCAGGTCCAGCCGTTCTCCTCGACGCTCGGGGTGTGGACTCTGACGTTCGCCGTGCCCTGCGGCCGGACGCCCGCCAGCCGGTAGTGCGAGAGTGCCGCGCCGAAGACGTCGACCGGGTCGCGCCCGGTGAGGTCCTCCGGAGCGGTGTGCAGGTAGTAGCGCTGGAGGTATCCACTGAGGGTGTCCGGGTCGAGACCCGGTACCGGTGACTGCCCTCCCGCCGGTCCGCTCTCAGCGACCCTGGCGGCCTTCGTGAGCAGCTCGGTCTTGGCTTCGTCCAGCTTGGTCTGCATGTCCTCTGGCTCCTGTCGCGCGCCGTTGCGTGACGTTGTGGAAATAAGCGGATACGGCACAACGCCGGACCGACGCGTAAGGGACCCCCGGGACGGGCCCGGGAGCATGTCCGGTCGGAATCGACGCTATGCCGCGATGAGGGGCGACCGGGGCGGAATTGGCCAGATTTGGCATTCCTGGCACCTGGTCGTAACGAGAATGATCAACGGCCGCCCGGGCACCGTGGTGTCCCGGGCGCGGAGCAGGGGCCTCGACGCCCCCGCGGGTTATCGCGCTGATCACGATGCCAGGCTATCGCTCCCTGCCGGGGAGTAGTCATGGGCCTTGTGTGTACAAAACCACACCTGCTTCTTTGCCGGTATGGACAGAGACGTACCCCGTCCGGTCACACTCGGTCGTCCGCAGGGGGTCTTGGCAACCGCTCGGAACCGGAGGACCTTGAGCGGGACGGAGTCGGAAGCGAGCCGCGCGGAGGTACGCCATGGCAGCCAGGATCCTGATCGTGACCGGGGACGCGGCCGAGTCCCTGGAGGTTCTCTACCCGTACCAGCGGCTGCGCGAGGAGGGGTACGACGTCCACATCGCGGCCCCCGCCCGCAAGACGCTCCGCTTCGTCGTCCACGACTTCGAGCCCGGCTTCGACACCTACACCGAGAAGCCCGGCTACACCTGGCCGGCGGACCTGGCGTTCTCCGAAGTCGACCCGGGCGCTTACGCCGCTCTGGTGATCCCCGGCGGCCGGGCACCCGAATACCTGCGCAACGACGCCGAGCTGCGCAAGGTGATCAAGGCGTTCTTCGACGCCGACAAGCCGGTCGCGCAGATCTGCCACGGCCCCCTGCTGACCGCCGCGATCGGCCGCCTGAACGGCCGCCGGGTGACCTGCTATCCCGCCCTGGAGATGGACATGCAGGCGGCGGGCGCCGGCTTCCGCGACGCCGAGGTCGTCGTCGACGGCACCCTGGTCTCCTCCCGCGCCTGGCCGGACCACTCCGCCTGGATGCGCGAATTCCTGAAGGTCCTGCGCGCCAAGGCACCGGCGATGTGACGGCCGCTCCGCCGCGGCGGCGCGCGCGGGCCCTGCGGGGCGGCGTCACGCGTCGGGGCAGCGGCCCGGTCCCGCCCTCAGATGACCAGTCGCTCCGCCGTCTCGACGGCCGCCGCCAGGCTGTCGACGACCGGCACCCCGGCCTCCAGGAGGCTGGCGCGGCTGTGCGAACCGCCCGTGTACAGCACCGCGTGGGCACCCGCGTCCCGGGCCGCCACCGCGTCGTCCACGGCGTCGCCGATGACGACCGTACGGCCGGGATCGACGCGCGCGCCCTCCAGCGCCGCGAGGTGCCGCACCATGTGCGCGCTCTTGCTGCCGCCGGACGGCCCGGTCCGGCCGTCCACCCGTATGAAGTGCGACTCGATGCCGAAGTCGCGCACCAGCGGCAGCAGCTCGTCGTGCCCGTACATGCTGAGGATCGACTGGCTGCGCCCGGCCGTCCGCCAGCTCTCCAGCAGCATCTCCACGCCCTCGGCCAGCGCGCACGCCTCCCGCCGGAGCGTGTAGTGCCGGTGGAACGCCTCGTCCATGACCGCCCACTCGCCGTCCGTGGGCAGCCGCCCCATCAGCCGCTCGTAGAAGCGCGGGATCGGCACGCAGTACAGCTCCCGGTACCGCTCCAGGGTGATCGGGGGCAGGCCGATCTCACCGAACGCGGCATTGGTCGCGCCGATCACGGCGTCGATGTCGTGAAAGAGCGTGCCGTTCCAGTCCCAGACGATGTGCGTCGCGTGCTTCCCCATGCAAGGAAAGTACCCGGCACCACCGACAATCCTGCCGTCGCTTCACGAACGCGCAGGTCAGGACGGTACGAGGAGCAGAACGGTACGCGGAGTCAGAACGGTACGCGGAGGCCGACCCGGGCCCGGTCAGGCGATCAGGTTCGGGATCTCCTGGACGCCGAACCACATCAGCTCGTGGTCCTCGGCCCCGTCCACCGTGAACTGCGCGTCGTCGTCCCCCTGGTCCGCCGCGCCCAGCGCCGCGGCCGCCGCCGTGACGTCCGCCTCCGCGTCACCGGAGTCGACGTGCACCGCCGCCGCCTTCTTCAACGGCACCGGCCCGGCCACCCGCACGGCGCCCAGCGCCGACGCGTCCAGCCCCCGGTCGGGGTCCATCGACGCGGCGCCGTCGGCCACGTCGACGGCCACCACGACACGCTTCCGGGGGGCCTTCGGATCGGTGGCCAGCAGCCGCAGCGACGCCTGCGCGGCACGGTTCAGCGCGGCGTACTCCAGCTCCTCGATGTCGTCGGAGACGTACCACTCGCGCAGCGCGGGCGTGACGGCGAAGGCGTCCAGCGGGCCGGACCCCAGCTCGCCCGCCTTGTACGCCTCTGCGAGACCGGGGAGCGTCAGGGGGACGTAGACACGCATGGTGGCCGCCACTTTCGTTCGGACTGCTGGGTACTGGCTCGGTTGGGGCGCAGGCAGCCAGCATACGGGCGGGGGTCCCCCTTCGTGCTGCCGGTACGGCCCTCCCGGGCGCCCCGCCGGACACCCGCCGTGGCCTGTTCCCGTCGCTCCCGTACGCCTCCCGTCACCCTGATAGGTGAATCTTCCGGCGCCCGCGGCCCCGCCCCCGACCGCCTTGCCGCGCCTGCTGCCGCCTCGGTAGAAGAGCCCCACCACAGGAGCTACTGCCCGGTATCCCAAGGGCCCGGCAGAACGGGGGATCTCCATCATGAACACGTCCACGCGTACTTCCACGTCCACGCGCACTTCCACTTCCGCGGCCACGCCCACGCCCGTCTCGAGGCCCGTGTCCAGGCCCGGCACCCGCCGCGACAGCCGCCGCCCCGGCGGCCCGCGCACCGCGCCCCGCCTCCCGCAGGCCGCTCCCTCACAGGCGGCTCCTTCGCAGGCCGCTCTCGCGCAGGCCGCTCCGCAGCACGCCTTCTCGCGCTTCTTCCGCCCGGTGATCTCGCTGCTCAACACCGTGGCCAACCGCCTCGTGC